>JAAXJP010000477.1 GCA_012269805.1 Rubrivirga sp. | reverse complement strand
CCGGCCTCGCGTCCACACCCTCTTCGGGATGAGCAAGACGCCCGGCCTCACCGAGTACATCTCGGGCCAGGGCGAGGAGCGCGACATCACCGTCGGCGACGACTTCGACGTGCTCCCGGCGGGGACCATGGTCCCCAACCCGGCCGAGTACCTCGGCTCGAAGGCGTTCCGCGACCTCCTCGAGGCCTTCCGGCAGACCTACGACGTCGTCGTGATCGACGCGCCGCCGGTCCTCGCCGCCACCGACCCCGTCCTCCTCTCGACCCAGGTCGACGGGACGGTCGTCGTCGCGGCGGCCGGGCAGACCAAGGACTTCGAGCTCGAGCACGCCGTCGAGGAGATCCACGGCGTCGGCGGCGACGTCCTCGGCGTCGTGTTCAACCGGTTCGACGTGTCGAAGGAGTACGGCTACCGCTACCAGTACGCCTACCGCTACGGCCGCAAGTACACCTACGGCCACGAGGGGAATGCGTAGCGTCCTGATCGCCCTCGCCCTCCTCGCGGCGGGGGCCGCCGAGGCGCAGTCCTACGGCCAGCTCGGCGACGTCCAGACGACGGCGCCCGGCTACTTTTTCTTCGCCCGCCCCGGCGAGCCCGTGGTCGCCGTGACCGCCGTCGGCGCCGTGACGGCCACCGGCCGCTACGTGGTCCGCCAGGGCACGACCGTCGCCGACCTCCTCGCCCTCGCGGGGGGGGCCGGCGTCGACCGGTCCGGCCGGGCCACCGTCCGCGTCTACCGCGACGACGCGCTCCTCCTCGAGCGCGAGGTCCAGGCGCTCTACGCGCCCGGCGCTGCGCCCACTGCGCTCCAGGAGGGCGACGTGGTCGAGGTCGTGGGGCTCGTCTCGTCGGTGCCCGGCTACTACGTCCACACGGAACCCGGCAACGACCCGGTCGCGGTCACGGCGGCCGGCGCGTTCGCCGCGCCCGGCCGCTACGTCGTCGACCCCGGCACGACCGTCGGCGACCTCGCGGCGCTGGCGGGCGGCGTCGGCGTGCTCGGGGCCCGCGAGGCGCGGACCGAGGTCGACGCGACCGTCCGCCTCCTGCGCGACGGGCAGCTCGTGTTCGAGTCGCCGCTGGAGGAGCTCTACGCCCGTGAGACGCTCCCCCTGGAGGCCGGCGACGTCGTGGACCTCCAGGTCACGATCGAGCAGACCACCCCGTTCTGGCGCGACGCGCTGTCCATCGTCACGACTGGCCTCAGCCTCGCCATCCTCATCGAGCGCCTCGCCAACTGACCGCTCGACCGGTCCCGCTCGGACCGGCGCCTCCTCTCCACGGGCGGTGCCCCTCCACCACCCCGAGGGGCGGCGGGGATCTCGGACCGCCCGCCTCGGCGCGCGAGCGGACCCGGGCGGTCGAGCCCGCCGACGTTCTCGGCGGCGCCACCCCCATGGGGGCGCTACGTTCTAGACAATCGCGCGCCGCCGCTCCGCCCTCCGGACCGCATGACGTTTGATCCGCTTCTCCCCGAGCCCACGCGCTGGTGCGTGACCGGCGCCGCCGGGTTTATCGGCTCCCATCTGACGCGGGCCCTGCTGGCGGGCGGCCAGCACGTCGTCGGGCTCGACAACTTCTCGACGGGCCACCGCGCCACCCTCGACGATGTCCGCGCCGAGGTGGGGGAGGAGGCGTGGGGACGGTTCCGGCTCCTCGAGGGCGACCTCCGTGACCTCGACGCCTGCCGCGAGGCCGTCGACGGGGCCGAGCTCGTGCTCCACCAGGCGGCCCTCGGGTCGGTCCCGCGCTCGATCCACGACCCGCTCACGACCCACGCCGTCAACGTCGACGGGACGGTCAACCTCTTCCTGGCCGCGCGTGACGCGGGGGCCCGGCGCGTCGTCTACGCGTCGTCGTCGTCGGTCTACGGCGACCACCCCGGGCTGCCGAAGGTCGAGGACGAGATCGGGACGCCCCTCTCGCCTTATGCCGTCTCGAAGCGGACCGGCGAGCTCTACGCCCGGACGGTCCAAGACCACTACGGCCTCGAGACCGTCGGCCTCCGCTACTTCAACGTGTTCGGGCCGCGCCAGGACCCGGACGGGGCCTACGCCGCCGTCATCCCGAAGTGGATCGGCCAGCTCCTCGACGGTCAGACGCCGACCATCCACGGCGACGGCGAGACGAGCCGCGACTTTTGCTACGTCGACAACGTGGTCCAGGCGAACCTCCGCGCGGCCACCGGGCCCTCGGACGCTACGGGCACCGTTTACAACGTGGCCGTGGGGGAGCGGACGACGCTCCGCGAGCTCTACGCGCTCCTCGCCGACGGCCTCCGCGACGCGCTCCCCGAGGCGGACCCGGGGGATCCCCAGTTCGGTCCCTTCCGGGCCGGCGACGTCCGCCACTCGCTCGCCGACACGACGGCGATCGAGGCGGCCCTCGGCTACGCGCCCACGCACACGGCCCGGGACGGGCTCCACGAGACCGTCGCCTGGTACGCCGCCCGCGCCGTCGAGACGCCGTAGGGTTTGACCTACTTCACTCTGTCGTAGGGCTCCGACCCTTCTACTCTGTCATCCTGAGAAGCGAAGCGACGAAGGATCTCGTGTCCAGCTGCCCCGGCCGCGCGATGGGCGAGGCGGTCGAGTCCGACGAGATCCTTGGCTGCGCCGTCCCTTCGGGGTCGCTGTGCTCAGGATGACAGGGGAGGAGCATCTGCAGTCATCTAACTCTAATGCCCCCCACCCGCGTCTGGCGCGTGTTCTACACGCGGCCCCGGAACGAGAAAAAGGTCGCCGAGCGGCTCGAGGCCCGCGGCATCGACGTGTGCCTCCCGCTGCGGACCGTCCTCCGCCAGTGGTCCGACCGCAAGAAGAAGGTCCAGGAGCCGCTGTTCCCGGGGTACCTCTTCGCACATGTCGACGAGCGCGAGCGCCTGACCGTCCTCCAGGACGACGGCGTCGTGACGACGGTGTCATTCGGGGGCACACTGGCGGAGGCGCGGCCAGAGGAAATCGATGCGCTCCGTGCACTGGAAGCGATTCCGAAGTCTGTAGAGGCGCGGGCCCTCGACGCCGTGCCGGCCGGCGCCGAGGTGATCGTGACGAACGGCCCCCTCAAGGGCGCCCGGGGCACCGTGGACGGCTCCCCGAAGGCCTTCTACCTCTCCATCGCCGTCGACTCCATCCGCCAGGCCATTCGCCTCGAGGTCCCGGCGGACTGGGTCATGCGGACGGACGCCGGAAGCGAACGGACCTAAGGATTCGTCCTACGATTAAGTCGCGACCAAGCCCCCACGCATCGGCCGGCGGACGGTAGGTTGGGCGTGGGCAGGGGCACCTCTCCCCGCACATGCGCAACGGCGCCCGGTCGGTCCTCGCGATGGGACTGACGTGGCGAAGCCGTGCCCGCTCTCTCTCATCGATGACGGATTCCTCCCTCCAGGCGCTCCTCGACCGGATCGACGGCCAGACGGCCCGCGTCGGGGTCATCGGCCTCGGCTACGTCGGGCTCCCGCTCGCGGTCGTGTTCGCCGAGGCCGGCCTCCAGGTCGTCGGCATCGACGTCCAGC
>JAAXJP010000153.1 GCA_012269805.1 Rubrivirga sp. | reverse complement strand
CGTCCGACCTCCGGCTCCGCCCGCGTCGGACGCTCCGCGACGCGCTCGAGAGCGGGACCGGGACGAGCTACACATTCGTCCGCTGCGGCGGCGACGACCCGGTCCGCCAGCGTCGCGAGCAGTGGACCGACGGGGCCAACCTGTTCGCCATCCGTCCCGGCCTCGTCGTCGGCTACGACCGGAACCGGGCGACGTACGACGCGCTCCGCGCCGAGGGCTTCCACGTCGTCGACGCCGAGAGCTTCCTCGACTTCTACGGCGACGCGGCCCCGTCCTCCGACGCGCGCATCGCGGTCCGCCTCTCGGGCAACGAGCTCTCCCGTGGCCGCGGGGGCCCCCGCTGCATGACCATGCCGCTCGCTCGGAGCGCGTAGCCGGCCCCCGGCGGTTCTCCCCTGCTGCCCGCCTCTGTGCCGAGGCGGAGGGGGACCGGCTTGGGCTCGGGAGAGACGGCTCGGCTGGAAACATTTCGGTCGTGCCCGGTCGAATCCCTCGTTCCGCCTTCCCCTCCCATGTCTCTCTCGTCCCTTCTCGACCCCGACCGCCGCTGGATGCGGCTCGCGCTGATGGAGGCCGAGCGCGCGTTCGAGGCCGGCGAGGTGCCCGTCGGCGCCGTCGTGGTCAAGGGCGGGCAGGTCGTAGGGCGCGGGCACAACCAGGTCGAGCGGCTGGCCGACCCCACGGCCCACGCCGAGATGCTCGCCGTCTCCGCCGCCTGCCAGACGCTCGGGACCAAGTTCCTCGACGGCTGCACGCTCTACGTCACGCTCGAGCCGTGCCCGATGTGCGCGGGCGCCCTCGTGTGGGCCCGCCTCGACCGGCTCGTGTTCGGCGCGCTCGACGAGAAGGCCGGGGCGGCCTCGCCGCTCTACGACATCCCCGGCGACCGCCGGCGCAACCACCAGATCGAGACCGTCTCCGGCGTCGAGGCCGACGTGTCCGCTGACCTTCTCCGGACGTTTTTCCGCCAGCGGCGCGGCACGGCCATGCCTGACCCCACGTCCGTCGCCGGCGACGGCGCGAACAGCGAGCCTCCGCCCCACCGACCCGCCGAGCCGTCCTGAACCCGTCTTGACGCGCTCTCGGCAACCGGCCCCGCCGGCACCCGGTTGCACCCCCATGGAAGCACGCACTGAGACCTCGCCCGTCGACCTCCTCGTCGTCGGCGCCGGCCCCATCGGGCTGGCGTGCGCCCTCGAAGCCAAGCGCGTCGGCCTGACCGCACGCGTGGTGGAGAAGGGGGCGCTCGTCAATTCGCTCGTCGGATACCCGACGCAGATGGAGTTCTTCTCGACGCCCGAGTTGCTGGAGATCGGCGGGCACCCGCTCGCGACGACCTACTACAAGCCCCGGCGCGAGGAGGCCCTCGACTACTACCGGAGCGTGGCCCAGCGTGAGGGCCTCGACGTCCGCCTCGGCGAGCGCGTCGAGCGGGCCGATGGGGAGGCCGGCGCCTTCTCGGTCGTCACCTCAAAAGGGACGCACGCCGCGCGGGCCGTCGCCGTCGCGACCGGCTTTTTCGATCAGCCAAACCTGCTGGGCGTCGAGGGCGAGGACCTCCCGCACGTCTCGCACTACTACAAGGAGCCGTACCGGTACAGCGGCCGGAAGACCGTCGTCGTCGGGGCCAAGAACTCGGCGGCAAAGGCCGCGCTCGAGATCAACCGGCACGGCGGCGACGTCACGCTCGTCGTCCGCGGGGACGAGATCACGACGAGCGTGAAGTACTGGATCCGGCCGGACCTCCTCAACCGGATCAAGGAGGGCGCCATCGAGGCCCACTACCAAACGACCGTCGAGGCCATCACGCGCGACGCCGTCCGCCTCGCGACGCCGGACGGGGCGCTCACGGTCCCCGCCGACTTTGTCCTCCTCCTCACGGGGTACCACCCGGACTACTCGTTCCTGGAGGCGCTCGGCCTCACGTTCGAGGGGCCCGCGCGGGCGCCCGAGGTCGACCCGGACACGATGGAGTCGACGCGGCCCGGCGTCTACCTCGCTGGGACCGTCTGCGGCGGCTACGCCACGAGCCGGTGGTTTATCGAGAACGGCCGGATCCACGCGGCCCGGATCGCGGCCGACCTCGCCGGCCTGCCGGTCCCGGACCTCGAGGCGCACGGCCAGCCCTAGCCGGATCGGTCGCCGCGCCGTCGCGGGGGGCTCCTGAACGAAAAGAGGCGGCCCCGATCGCTCGGGGCCGCCTCTCTTGTCTACCGAAGGGTCTCGGTTAGAACCCGATCTTGGCGGTGATCAGGTTCGTCTCGCCGAGGTCGCCCATCGAGCGGAAGGCGTAGTCGACCGAGAGGGACGAGTTCGACACCGGGACGTTGACGCCGGCGCCGACGCTCCACATCTCGAACTCGTTCATGTCCTGCTCGGGCATGACGTTGAGGCCGGCCCGGGCGTAGACGAGGTCGGCGTAGCCGAGCTCGAGGCCGCCGGCAAACTCCGCCTGGTCGTACGCGTTCGAGCGGAAGTTGCCGAGGACCGACGCCGAGAGGTCGCCCGCGAACTGGCGCGAGTAGGTCGCGCCGAAGTTGAGGAGCGACGGGAGCTCGTACTGGTCGGCCTCGATGGCCACCGGGAACGTGCCGCCGTTCGGGTCGAACTGGACCGACTGGCTCAGGCCGTTGCCCGAGTAGGTCATCTTCGTCCCGAAGTTGCGGAGGCTGACGCCAAACTGGAGCCCACTTTCGCCGACCGTGTAGGTCATGCCGGCGTCGAAGGCCACGGCGCTGCCGTTGATGTTGTCGATCGCCTCGTTGACGGCCTTGACCGTGACGCCCGCCGAGATCCGGTCCGTGAAGGCCCGGGCGTAGGAGGCGCCCACGACGACCGCGGAGGCGTCGAAGGTGAGGTCGGACGGGTCCGAGAACTGGGCGTCCGTACGGACCAGGTCGCCAAAGTCCCACGACATCACCGAGAGGGCGATGTTCGAGTTCCCGAAGGCCTGGGCCACGCCGAAGTAGTTGACCCCGATGTCGGCCACGTAGTTGTTGTAGCTGAACAGGGCCTCGGTCCCGTCGTTGGCCATGAGGGAGGCCGGGTTCGACTGGAGGGCCTCCACGCCCGAGAGCGTGTTGAGGCCGCCCGTGAGGCCGTTCCCGAGGGAGGTCGTGCGGGCGGTCGTGGGGACGAGGAGGAACGAGGCGCCGGCGGTGCCGGCGCGCTCGTCTCCCTCGACCTCACGCGTCTGGGCCTCGGTGGGGGCCGCGAGGGCGCCCACCAGGAAGGCCAGGATGAGAAGAGTGCGGGTCATGAGAGTGAGGTCTCTGTGTGTGTGCGGATGGTGAGGCGTCCGACGCTTAGTACACGTCCAGCTGCACGCGGCGCTGGACGACGCCGAACTTCAGCACCCGCTCCCCGATCACGCTGCCGTCGGACCGGCGGCCCTCGACGTGGATGAGGTAGATGCCGCTGGCGATCTGGAGGCCAGCCTCCGACTGGAGGTTCCAGTCGATGGTCGTGCTCCCGTCGTTGACCTTCTCGAGCTCCCGAACGAGGGTGCCGCTCAGGGTGAAGA
>JAAXJP010000182.1 GCA_012269805.1 Rubrivirga sp. | reverse complement strand
CCCCCGACCTCCAAGCCCTCGTCGAGCGCTACCTCGCCGACCCCTCGCCCGTCCGCCGCGAGGCGGCCGTTCTCGCCGGCGTCCCGCTCGTCCGCTCGATCGTGGGGAAGGTGCCCGTGCCGTCCCACCCGCTGGCCAGCCGCGAGGACCTCGAGGGGGCCGGCCTCGTCGGCCTCGTCGAGGCGCTCAACGGGTACGACCCCGAGGCCGGCGCGTCCTTCCTGACGTTCGCCTACCTCCGGGTGCGCGGGGCCGTCGTCGACTACCTCCGCTCGCTCGACGTCCTCTCGCTGACGAAGCGGAAGCGGGTCGCCGAGGCCGGCCGCGTGGCTGAGGCCCTCCGCCAGGAGCTCGGCGCGGAGCCCACCGACCGCGAGGTCGCCGACCGCCTCGGCCTCAGCCTCACCGACTACGACCAGCTCATGGTCGAGGCCCAGGCCCGGTTCGCGCTGTCGCTCGACGCGCCGGCGGGTCCCGACGGCGACGAGTCGCTCTACGACGTCCTGGGCGATGACAACGCCGGCTCCGAGTTCGCCGCGGCCGACCGGGCCCACACGCTCGGGCGGGTCCGGACGGTCATCGAGGGGCTCCCCTCGCGGACGCGGGCCATGGTGGGCATGTACTACGACGAGGGGCTCACGCTCCGCGAGATCGGCGCCGTCTTCCAGGTCAGCGAGGCGCGGGTTTCGCAGATCCTCGGCCGGACGCTCCTGTCCATCCGGGCCCGCCTCGAGACCGAGGTGGAGGCGGCCGTCGCCTGACGCTCACGGCCGGCTCGGCCGGTCGCGCCGCCGAGGCGGGCCGACTCCGCCGGCCTCGGCGCGACCTCCGGCGCACCCGCTACTCGGCGCTCGAGATCCAGGCCGTCCACCAGAGGTCGCGGAGCATGGCCGCGCCGGCCGCCAGCCGACCGACGGCGAACGCCTTGTGCTCGGCGCCCTGCGTGTCGGGGCCGAACGTCTCGGCCGCGTCGAGCTCGTAGAGCCGCTCCACGAGCGCGTGCGTGTCGGCCACGTACGCCCAGACCGCAGGGCGGAGCGGCCCGAGGTCGCGGGCCGGAGCCCCGAGGGCGGCCTCGACGTCGCGGAGGTCGACGTTGGCTTCGACGAAGGCGCTCTCGAACCGGCCGTGGAAGCCGCGTTCGAGGTCGGCGAACCGGCCGTCGTCGCCCGCCCAGCCGTTGTAATGGATCGTCGTGTGGTGCGGGTTCGCGCCGTCGGCGACGTAGTGGCCGAGGATGCCGGCGTCGTTGACGATCCGCTCCTCGATATAGGCCCGCTCCTCGTCGCTCTCGGCCGCTCGCCAGGTCCGGAAGCCGACGCGGATCCGTTGCGTGAGCTCGAGGATCTGGTACGGCAACACGCCGGCCGTCTTGGCCTCGCCGCCGTGGGCCGCCAGCGAGTCGGCGAAGGCGAGGCGGTCGGGGGCACCGAGCACGCCGGCCGGGACGAGCTCGAGGTCGATGTAGTGCTCCGGCGCGTGGGCGGCGTCCAGGGCCCGGTCGAGGTCGCGCTCGGTCCGGTCGCGCCACCGGTCCGGCTCCGGGTTGAGGTACGCGAGCTGGGCCGCCGCGTCGCGGAAGAAGGCCGGCATCGCGTCCGGGAGCGCGTCGGCGGCGGCGCGGCCGACGAGCCGGTGACCGTGCTCGCCCCACCGCGCGGCGGGCGCGTCGGCGGGCGGTGGGGCGGTCGCGGAGAGCGCGAGGGCGCAGAGCGCGAGGCGGAGCATGGGTCGGCGGTGAGTGCGGGCGGAGGGTAACGCCTCCCGCCGGGCTCGTCTTGTGACGAAACCGTGCCCCTCAGCGCCTCCGACTCGGCGAACGGACGGCGGGGCCCGCGAACCGACCGAGGCGGACCGACCCGGACTCTCCTAGAACCCGACGCGGACGCTGGCGCCAGCGCGGTAGCCCGTCAGGGGTGAGGCGCCCGCGGCCTCCGCCACGCCGAGCGTGTAGACGAACTGGCCGCGCAGCCGTGCGCTCGGGCCGAGCGCAATCGTCGGCGCGAGGCCGAGGTCGAGCAGCACCTGCTGCTCGGCCAGCACGCCCGCGACCTCCTCGACGACCGACACGGCGCCGGCCACGTCCGAGATCGACCCGTAGTATCGCGCGCCGGCCGTCAGCATCACCTCGGTGTCCGGCGGGCCGAACCCGAGGCCGAGGCCGAGCTGCCCCTGCGACGGGCGGAGGTATGAGACGGGCCGCTGCGCCGCCCCGACCGTGCCGTCGAACACATGGCGATAGCGGGCCAGGAGCTGGCTCCGGACGTAGCGCCCGCCGAGGGTGAGCCGCATCGACGCCGCCGCCCTGTCGCCGGGACTGAACGTCTCGCCGCGGTATCCGTCGTCGCCGTAGAGGACGTAGGAGCCCTCCAGCTTGAACGACGACGCACCGGCGCCGGCCTGGAGGCCGGCCGTCAGAATCGCCTCGTTGCCGGGAGCGTAGGCCGAGGTGTCGTCGGCGAAGAGGGTGTAGGACGACCGGGCCGAGTAGGCGGCGCCGAAGCCGATGGCGACCGCGTCGCCGGCCGGGATCGCGATGGCGACGCCCGGCGAGATCATGGCGCCCTGTCCGAGTGCCGGGAGCGCGAACGCGTAGTCGTCGATGGCGAGCGCGGCCGTGGTCGCGAACTGCGCGTCGGTCAGGGCCGTCTGCCCAGTCGGGAGGCTCGTCGCCAACGTGAGGTCCACGATCGCCTCGCCCAGCGGGCGGCGGTAGCCGACGCTAAGCTGGGTATCGCCGAGGCCACTCATCCCCTCGAACCCATCGCCGCTGACGGACGCGTAGACGGCGCGGAGGCCGAGTGTCACGCCGGGCGTCACCTCGGCGGCGGCCGAGATCGGGACCGTGAGCTCACTCAGCGACTGGTCGTCGCCGGTCGAGTAGCTCTGCGAGACCGCGCCGGCCTCGACCACGACGCGCGGCGCCGGCTGGGCGGCGGTGGCGCCGGTGAAGAGCAGGGCGATGAGGAGACGGCCGGTCATGGCGAAAGGCGCGTGACGCGCACGGCGGCGGAGCCGGCCTCGGTCGAGAGCCGGAGGAGGTAGACGCCGGCCGCGACGGGGCGGCCAGCGACGTCGGCCCCGTCCCACGTGACCTCGGCCGCGTCGGCGCCGAGGCGGACGGTCTGGACCACGCGGCCGACCACGTCGACCACGTCGAGGCGGCCGGGGCCGTCGAGGGCCACCGGGAGCGTCACGGCACCGCGCGTCGGGTTCGGGCGCGGCGTGCCGATCTGGGGACCGGCGGGCGCCTCGGCGGCGCTCGCCTCGACCCGAACCGCCAGTCGACGGACGGGCACGCCGTCGACCGGCTCGACACGGACGCGGCCGGCCTCGACGGAGAGGCGCTCGCCACGATCGAGGTCCTCGACCACGAGGCCGGCGGGCCAGTCTCCGTCCGGCGTGAACTGGAGGTCGGCACCGTCAGGGGCCGTGAGGGTCAGCGTCCAGGCCGCGTCGTCGCGGGACCGGAACCGGCTGATCCACTCGTCGCCGTCGGCGTGGGCGGCGAGGCGGAGGCCGCC
>JAAXJP010000633.1:2038-3527 GCA_012269805.1 Rubrivirga sp. | reverse complement strand
GGAGGCGTTGGGGCCGGTCCGGTCCGTCGCCGCGCACCTCGCCGCGACGCTCGATCCGTCACCGATCGTGGCGCGGCGGCACTACATCGAGACCGGGACGCTCCGGCACGTCGAGGTCCGCCCGGCCACGGTCGGCGCGCTCGCCGATGCCGCCGCCCGACCGAGCGAGTCCGACGCCGTGCTTCTCGTCGCTCTCTGCGACACGGCGCACGAGCGCGCCGAGGCGCTGGAGGCCGCGCGCGCGGTCGACGACCCGGCCGTCGTCGTGCTCGTCCCGCGCCCGCTCGCCGGGCTCCGCGACGCGATCGAGGAGGAGGCCACCTGGCGCTACGTCCTCCGGCACACGCCGGGGCTCGGGACCGACGCCTACGCCGCCGAAGAAGTGTCCCGCCAGGTCGAGGCCGCCGCGACCGCGCTCGCCCGCCGGCTCGACGACGTGCTCGGCGTGACGACCGGCCGCGGCGCCGTCGGCGCCGACTGGCTCCGCCTCGGCGAGTCGGTGGAGGTGGCTGGGAGCCGGGCGGCGCTCGTGTTCCTGTCGGAGGTCTGCGCGGAGGTCTACCCCGAGGCGCCGCGCGTGGCGAACGAGCTGATCAACCGGGCCTCGCCCAGCTCGGCCGCGATCTCGGCGCGGCTCCGCCTCGTCGATGCCGTCCTGACGCAGGCGCACGAGCCGCGACTCGGGATGCCCGAGAAGGCGTTCCCGCCGGAGAAGGCGATGTACCTCTCGATCCTCCGGGCCGGCCGGCTTCACCGGGAGGCCGACGGCGCCTGGGGCCTCCACCTGCCCGCCCCAGCGGACGACCCCGCGAACCTCCGCCCGGCGCTCCTCCACCTCCACGCGACGCTCCACGCGGCCGACCTCGACAAGGTCGCGGTGCCGGACCTGTTCGCCGCGCTGCAGGCGCCGCCGTTCGGCGTCCGCGAGGGGCTGCTCCACCTGCTCCTCGCCGTGTTCGTCGCGGTCCACGAGCACGACGTCGCGCTCTACGAGGACGGCGTGTTCGTGCGGCGGGCGACGCCGGAGCACTTCCAGCGGCTCTACAAGGCGCCCGAGCGGTTCGCGCTCCAGCACTGCGCCGTCGAGGGCGTCCGCGCCGACGTGTACGGGTCGTTGCTCGACGTGGTCGGGGCAGAGGGCCCGACGGGCGGCGACCTCGACGTGCTCGGCGTGGTCACGCCGCTGTGCGTGTTCGCGGCCGAGCTGCCCGAGTACGCGCTCCAGACCCAGACCGTCCCGCCCGTCGCCCGCGCCGTCCGCGAGACGTTGCTGGACGCGCGCGAGCCGGCGACGCTCCTCTTCTCAGACCTCCCGGCCGCGTGCGAGGTCGATCCGGACGACTCGGCCGCGTTCGTCGCCACGCTCCGGTCGGCGCTCGACGCGCTCCGGGCCGCGACGCCCGAGCTCCGCGCCCGCGTCGGCGCCCAGGTCGCCGAGGCGTTCGACCTCGGAAAAACGATGGACGAGGCCGCCCGGTCGGCCGTCGGC
>JAAXJP010000633.1:0-2028 GCA_012269805.1 Rubrivirga sp. | reverse complement strand
TGTATACGACACAGGGTCCGAGACGATGCGCGTGCTCGTCGGGCGCTAGGGCGAGGCCGCCCGCCTCGACGCCGCCGCGGCCGAGGCCGAGGCCCGGTTCCGCGGGATGGACCGGCTGGAGCTGCTGGCCGCCGTCCGCGCCCTCGGCCGCGTGCTGTCCGAGTCCCCCGACGACCCCGCCGAGGCGGACCGACCCGATGCCTGAACCGCGCCACATCCTCTCCCTCTCCGGCGGCAAGGACTCGGCCGCGCTCGCGGTCTACCTCCGCGACCGCGTGCCCGAGATGGAGTACGTCTTCCACGACACGGGCCACGAGCTGCCCGAGACGTACGACTACCTCGCCCGCCTCGAGGCGCTCCTCGGCCGCCCCATCGTCCGGACGACGGACAACCTGGAGGACCCCTTCGAGCACTGGCTGACGGTCTACGGCGGGATGCTGCCGTCGAACCACCGCCGCTGGTGCACGAAGATGATGAAGCTCCGCCCGTTCGAGGACTACGTCGGCGACGACGCGGTCGTCAACTACGTCGGCCTCCGGGCCGACGAGCGGGTCCGCGAGGGGTACATCTCGACCAAGCCCAACATCACGGCCGTCTACCCCTTCCAGGACGACGGGCTCGTTAAAGAGGACATCGTCCGGATCCTCGAGGAGTCGGGCCTCGGGATGCCGCCGTACCTCGACTGGGGCCGCTCGCGGTCGGGCTGCTACTTCTGCTTCTACCAGCAGAAGGTCGAGTGGGTGCGGCTGAAGGAGGCCCACCCGGACCTGTTCGAGAAGGCCAAGCGCTACGAGGAGGCCAGCGCGCGCGACGGCGAGGCGTTCTACTGGTGCCGTACGGAGCCGCTCTCGGAGCTGGAGCGCCCCGAGCGGATGGCCGAGATCAAGGCGAAGGCCGAGGCCCGGGAGGCCGCGCCGCGCCGCGCGACGCGGCTCGTCGAGACGCTCGGCGGGATGGACGTGGCCGAAGAGGAGCGCGAGGGCTGCCTGATCTGCTTCCTGTGACGGCCCGGCCCCGCCCGCCTCGGCAGCGAGGCGGAGGGGGCTAGCGATCGGCGGCCGGTCGCTCGGCCTCGAAGTAGAGGCCCCGGTGCGCCGCGCACCCGGGGTTGAAGGCGGCCCCGCACGCCGGGCACGCGTGGCCCGAGCCGAGGTAGGCGCGGGCCGTCAGCGCCGCCCGGCAGACGCCGCAGAGGACGGCCGGCTCGTCGAACCGGGCCCGCGGCCACGGGACGCCCTCGCGCCCCGTGACCTCCGCGTGGCAGCGGTGGCATGGGTGGTACGTCGCGCAGCACCCGCACCGGAGGGCGACCACGTCAGTCGACCCGGCGTAGTGAGCGCACCGCGTCTGGACGTCGACCTCGACGCCGCGGAGCGGGACGGCGAACCGGGGGTCGAGGTCGGGCGGGCGCGTCGTGCGCCGACCGCTCACGCGTCGCCCGCGAGGCGTCGGAGGCCGGCGTCGGCGCCGGCCACGAGCCAGACCTTGGCCAGGTCCCACGCCGCGAACAGGAGCGCGCCCTTGACGATCGACTCCCACCACGTGGCGTGGCCGGCCGCGACGTGGAGCCACGCGACGCCCGACGTGAACAGGAGGATCATCCCGGCCGCCATCGCCCGGCCCGCGCCGACGGCCGTCCGCCCGCGCGCCGTCAGGGCGCCGACGAGCGCGGCCACGAGCGGGTACGACAGGAGGTAGCCGGCCGACGCCGAGCCGGTGAGGTAGCCGAGCCCGTACGCCTCGCCCGCGAACACGGGCGCGACGAGGCCGGCGGCGAGGTAGAGCCCCATCGCGAGCGCGCCGTTCCGCCCGCCGAGCACGAGCCCGGCGCTGTACACGGCGACCGTCTGGAGCGTGATCGGGACCTCCCAGAGATAGATCCGGACCTGGGCGCCGAGGCCCGCCAGGACGGCGAAGGCGACGATGCCAAGCACCTGCGTCGTCGGCGCGGCGGCCGAACGCCGGAGGAGGTCGGCGAGAAACGAGCGGGGGGAGGCGAGGGCGTGCGCGGTCATCAGAGGGGAGGGG
>JAAXJP010000740.1 GCA_012269805.1 Rubrivirga sp. | reverse complement strand
GGCCTCCGCACCGAGGCGGAGCGCGCCGAGCGGCGTCGCCTCGACGCCGAGCGCGCCGCCGCGATCGCCGCCGACCTCCCGGCGTTTGTCGACCGCTGGTACCGGATGCCCCTCTTCGGCCTCCCCGACGGACTCCGCCGGCGCCTCACCGCCGACCGGATCGCGCACAACGACCCCATCGGGCTCGGGCGCTCGCTCCGAGGCATGGGCACCGGCGCGCAGCCGAGCCACTGGGACGGCCTCGCCGGAATCCGCGCCCCGACGCTCGCCGTAGCAGGCGCCCGCGACGCCAAGTTCGTCCGCCTCGCCGAGCGGATGGCCGAGGCGGGCGGTGTCGAGACCGCCGTCGTCCCCGGCGCCGCGCACCTCCTCCTCGCCGAGGCCCCCGACGCCTTGGCCGCGCTCCTCCGCGACTTTCTCTCCCGACCCGACACGCCCCCCGATGGCTGACACGACAAAGCATCACTTCACGCACCGCCCGACCGTCGCCGGCCCCTTCGAGTGGGCGTCCGTCGGCGACTTCGAGGACATCGTCTACGAGAAGGGCGTGCCCGGGACCGACACGGCCGGCATCGCACGCGTGACCATCAACCGCCCCGAGGTCCGCAACGCGTTCCGCCCGACGACGGTGACCGAGATGATCCGGGCCATCGACGACGCCCGCGACGACCCGTCGGTCGGCGTGTTCGTGCTGACGGGCGCCGGCGACAAGGCGTTCTGCTCCGGCGGCGATCAGCGGATCCGCGGCGACCACGGCTACCGCGAGATGGAGGGCGGGAAGGAGACCGGGACGCAGCGGCTCAACGTGCTCGACTTCCAGACCCGGATCCGCAAGATGCCGAAGCCGGTGATCGCGGCCGTCAACGGCTGGGCCGTCGGCGGGGGGCACGTGCTCCACGTCGTCTGCGACCTCACGATCGCCTCCGACAACGCCCAGTTCATGCAGACCGGCCCGAAGGTCGGGAGCTTCGACGCGGGCTACGGGACGGCCCACCTCGCACGGATCGTCGGCCAGAAGAAGGCGCGTGAGATCTGGTTTCTCTGCCGGCCGTACTCGGCGCACGAGGCACTCGACATGGGTCTCGTCAACACGGTCGTCCCGCTGGCAGAGCTCGAGCGCGAGACGGTCCAGTGGAGCCGCGAGATCCTCCAGAACTCGAACATCGCGATCCGCATGATCAAGGCCGCCGCCAACGCCGACGAGGACGGCGGCGCCGGGCTCCAGGAGCTGGCCGGCCACGCGACGATGCTGTTCTACATGACCGAGGAGGGCCAGGAGGGAAAGAATGCGTATCTCGCCGGCCGCCCCCCGAACTTCGACGCCGACGGCTACCGACCGTAGCCTAGGTCTGAGGTAGGATCGGGCGAGGACCGAAGGGAGAACCGGCTGGTGACGTTCGCACGACCTCCACTTCCGACCTCGTCCGCCCCCCCGACCCGACTTTCCCGATGCTCTCCGTCCCCTTCGCGACCGGCGACGTCCACGGCGGCTTCTCGGAAGGCCGCGGCGCCATCCGCGTGGACGGCGACGAGGTCGTGATCGAGGTCCAGGTCAAGGTGTTCGGGATGTTCGACCAGAGCGCCCGGACGTTCCGGTTCGAGCTGACCGACCTTGAGGAGGTCCGGCACAAGCGCGGGATCCTCGGCGACAAGCTGACGATTCGGACGCGGCCGATGGGCCTGATCGGCGACGTGCCCGGCGCGACGGAGGGCTCCCTGCTCCTCAAGTTCAAGCGACGCCACCGCCGCGAGGTGGACGCCCTCCTCGACCGGCTCGACCTGTGGCTCACGTGACCGACGCCCCGCCCGCGACCCCGTCCGCCTCGGTCTCGAGGTGGAAGGTGTGGCTCGACGCCGCGCGGCCGAAGACGCTCCCGGCGGCCATCGCGCCCGTGCTCGTCGGGGTCGCGCTGGCGATCGAGGCCGGCTCGTTCCACGCGCTCGCGGCGGCGTGTGCGCTCCTCGGCGCCGTCCTCATTCAGATCGGCACCAACTACGCCAACGACGCCGAGGACTTCGTTCGCGGGGCGGACACCGAGGCGCGGAAGGGGCCGCAGCGAGCGACGGCGGCAGGCTTCGTTACGGCCGGGCAGATGCGCGGTGCGGCAGGCATGGCGTTCGCGCTGGCGTTCGCCGCCGGGGTCTACCTGATCGTCCGTGGCGGCTGGCCGATCCTCGCGCTCGGGCTGGCGTCCATCGCCAGTGGCTACGCGTACACGGCTGGGCGCTATGCGCTGGCCTACACCGGCCTCGCCGACCTCTTCGTGCTCGTCTTTTTCGGGCCGGTCGCCGTCGGGGGCACGTACTACGTGCAGGCGCTCGACCTGCCGGGGTGGGTACCGGTCGCGGGCCTCGGGCCGGGCTTCCTGGCGACGGCCATCCTCCTCGCCAACAACGTCCGCGACGTGGAGGAGGACCGGGCCGCTGACAAGCGGACGCTCGTGGTCCGGTTTGGGCGGCCGTTCGGCGTCCGGCTCTACAACCTCTGCGTGTCGGGCGCGGTCGTCGTGCCGGCCGCGCTCGCGCTCGTGTCGCGTGACCACGTCGGCGTGCTCGGGGCGTCGGCGCTGGCCGCGCTCGTCGGCCGCCGCCTCGCGCGGACGCTCGCGACCACGGAGGACCCGGCGGTCCTCAATCCGCTCCTCGGCAAGACGGCCGGCCTGCTGTTTCTCTACTCGGTCGCGTTCGCCCTCGGCTGGGCGCTGACGTGACGGTCGCCGACGTCCGCCTCTTCCC
Organism: Rubrivirga sp.; assembly: GCA_012269805.1. GTDB lineage: Bacteria > Bacteroidota > Rhodothermia > Rhodothermales > Rubricoccaceae > Rubrivirga. Next base: position 795 of record JAAXJP010000740.1, on the reverse strand, counting down.
GTACCGGCTCCCCCTGGCCGAGGCGGTCGTCTGGAACGGCGAGCGTCGAGACGACCGAGAGGGCGTGCTGCTCCGGGTCGAGGACGTCGAGGGACGGGTCGGCTGGGGGGACGCCGCCCCGCTCCCCGGCTTTAGCCACGAGACGCTGCGGGACGTCCACGAGCGTCTCGACGAGATCGGGAAGGCGCTGGCGGGGCGCGCTTTCGAGCCCCGAGCGGTGCTCCCCGGCGGGTCGCTCGCGTCGACCCTCGACGGCGCAGGAATCCCCGCCTCGGCCCGTTTCGCGCTCGACCTCGCGCTCGCGGACCTCGCCGCGCAGGACCTCGAGCGGACGCTCCCCCAGGCGCTCCACCCGGATCCCGATGTCGCTCTCCCCCTCAACGGGCTCGTGATGGGGGCAGGAGAGGGGGCGGTCGAGTCGGCGCGGCGGCTCGCCGAGGCGGGCTACGCCGCCGTCAAGCTCAAGGTGGGTCGCCAGCCGGTGGCGGAGGACGCGGCACTCGTCCACGCCGTGCGGGACGCGCTCCCCGAGGCCGTCGCGCTCCGGCTCGACGCCAACCGCGCGTGGTCGTGGGACGAGGCCGTCGGCTTCGCCACCGCCGTCGAGGGCCTCGGGCTCGACTACGTCGAGGAGCCACTCCGCGAGCCCGAGCGGATGCCGGCGCTGTGGCACGACACCGGCCTGCCCCTCGCGCTCGACGAAACGCTCCAGGTGGCCGGCGGCGAAGCATCGATCCGCGGCTGGGCCGAGGCCGGCGGTGTACCGGCGCCCCGCCTCGGCGGCCGGGGGCGGCG
>JAAXJP010000444.1 GCA_012269805.1 Rubrivirga sp. | reverse complement strand
CCATCGTCAGCCTCTACCTCGAGATGACGCCCGAGGCCCGGATCGGCACGACGTGGTCGACGGTCCTCAAGGACCTCTGCGAGCGGGCCGTCGCCGACGCCGAGGCGGGCCACAAGGACGCCGTCCAGCGCGAGTGCGAGCGGATCCAGGAGGCCCTCGAGGCCGGCCTCCCGCGGACCGGCCGCGGCGTGGCCTTTTTCGCCTGCGAGAGCCAGGGCCTGTTCGAGCAGATCGGCACGGCCGTGACGCTGCCGAACTCGGTCCACGTCGGCGACAACCCGTACGTCCGGCCGCTGGCGCGCGTCCGCGACGAGAACGACCGGTTCGTCCTCGCGCTCCTCTCGATGCACAAGAGCCGGTTCTTCTTCTCGCAGATCGGCCTCGTCGAGGAGGTCTATGAGCTCGAGGGCGAGGAGTTCGCCGTGACCGACCTCGTCTCGAAGGACCAGAAGCAGGACCGGAAGGCCGAGCTCCGCCGCCAGCAGGCCCAGCGCTCGGCCCACGCGCTCTCGCTGATCGCCCAGACGCTCGAGGCCCGGCACGTCCTGTACTCGGCCCCGGCCGACATGGAGGCCGACTTCCTCGACAAGCTCGACCAGGCCACGCGCCAGAAGGTGGCCGGCAACTTCCCCTGCGACACGAACGCCACGCCGTCCGAGGTGGCCGACGCCGCCGAGGCCGCCCAGCGCGAGGTCGAGGAGAAGGAGGAGGTCGAGACGCTCGGGAAGGTCCAGGAGCTCCTCTCGTCGCGCGCCGTGGCCGGCCTCGACGACACGCTCGACATGCTCAACCAGCAGCGCGTCATGACGCTCGTGGTCGACGGCGACCAGACGATCCCGGGCGGCATCGACTCCGAGTCGGGGATGCTCACGACGCAGACCGACGGGACCTACGCGGCCACCGGCGGCGACGTCCGCGCGGTGCCGGACCTCGTGGAGCTCATGCTCGACAAGGCCATGGAGCAGGGCGCGAGCCTCGAGCTCGTCCACTCCGACGCCGGCCGGGAGGCCCTCGCCCCGCACGGCCCCGCCGCCGCCCTCCTCCGCTTTTAGGGCGGTGGCCAGAGAGCACTCGCTCGTCGGCCGTCACCGGTGTGCCTGAATCGAGAGAGGCCCGCCCCAGCGTCGGGGGCGGGCCGCGGGGGGTTGGGGTGGCGGGGGGCGACGCGGGCGAACCCATCCCCCTTCACTCCCACCCGCTAAATGCCGACGCCGAGGCGAATCATCACGAGGTTGACCTTGACGTCGTCGCCGGACGAGCCGGCGTCGGAGCGGAGCCCAGAAAAGTCGCGGCCGTAGCGGAGCTCGAGGTAGCCGCTCGGCCCGATGAGCGGGAGCCCGCCGCGGACGCCGAGGCCGACGTTGCCGGCGTACTGGACGTTCTCGGTCTCGAACGTGTCGAGGCCGTCGACCGGGAACCGGAATTCGGGCCCGATGAGGGCGTAGGCCTGGAAGATGGGCGTCGGCGTCTTGATCTGGAAGTCGACCGGGACGGCGACGTAGTCGAACGACGTGTCGAAGTCGTCGGGCGTCGTGCCGATGTCGTCGCGGATGTCGCCGGCGCGAACGTAGTAGACGCCGGCCCGAGCGGAGGCGAAGAGGACGCCGACGTCGGCGTAGAGGCCGATGTGGTAGCCCGTCGAGTTGTCGAGGTCGAGCGTCTGGGCGTCGGAGAGGCTGGCGAAGTTGACGCCGCCGGCCACGCCGAGGTCGATGCTCGGGATGACCTGGGCTTGCGAGGGCGCGGCGAAGGCCAGGAGGAGGGCGAGCGGGAGGAAGCGCATGGAGGAGGAGGTCGGGGGGTGGCGGGCGTCGCAAACGGCGGGATCGGCCGTCCGGTTCGCTCGGCCTCGGCGGAAGAGTCGGGGAAGCGAGGCGGGTAAGTGCCCGCGCGGGCGCGTCGTCCGCCCTGTGATCCTTCGGCGCGGGCGGACCCGCGCCCCCCGCCCCGCGTTCGGCGCCTCATGACCATCGGCATCACCTGCTACCCGACCTTCGGCGGCTCTGGCGTCGTCGCGACAGAGCTCGGGAAGGCGCTCGCCCGGCGCGGGCACACCGTCCACTTTATCGCCTACGCGCTCCCGCTCCGGCTCGAGCACATGGTCGAGAACGTGTTCTTCCACGAGGTCCGCGTCAACACGTACCCGCTCTTCGAGTACCCGCCGTACGCGCTCGCGCTGGCCTCGAAGATGATCGACGTGGCGCGGCACGACGGGCTCGACCTCCTCCACGTCCACTACGCCATCCCGCACGCGACGAGCGCGGTCCTCGCTCGCGACATCCTGCGGAGCAAGGGGATCTCGATCCCCATCGTCACGACCCTCCACGGAACCGACATCACGCTCGTGGGCAAGGACGCCGGCTTCCAGCCGGTCGTCGAGCACTCGATCGACGCGAGCGACGGGGTCACGTCGGTGAGCGACTGGCTCCGGCGCGAGACGTACGCCTCGTTCGACGTCTCCGCCGACATCGAGGTGATCTCGAACTTCGTCGACACCGAGCGCTTCGCGCGCCAGCCGAAGGACCACTTCAAGCGGGCCATCGCGCCCGACGGCGAGCGCCTGCTCGTCCACGTCTCGAACTTCCGCCGCGTGAAGCGGGCGCCGGACGCCATCGAGGTGTTCGCGCGGCTCCACGCGCAGGGCGCCTGGCCCGAGGGGCACGCGCGCCACGGCCAGCCGGGCGGCGTCAAGCTCCTGATGGTCGGCGACGGGCCCGACCGGATGGCGGCCGAGGCCGCCGCCCGCGCGGCCGGCGTCTGGGGCGACGTCCGCTTTATCGGCAAGCAGGAGCCGGTCGAGGAGATCCTCTCGATTGCCGACCTGTTCCTGATGCCGTCGGCGAGCGAGACGTTCGGGCTGGCGGCCCTCGAGGCCATGGCGTGTGGCGTGCCCGTCGTGTCGAGCGACGTCGGCGGCCTGCCCGAGCTCAACCTCGACGGCGAGACGGGCTTTCTCCGCCCCATCGGCGACGTCGACGGGATGACCGAGGCGGCGCGGACCGTCCTGACCTCGCCCGACCTCCACGCGCGGATGGCGGAGGCCGCCCGCCGCCGGGCCGTCGAGGAGTTCGACATCGACCGGATCGTGCCGCAGTACGAGGCCCACTACGACCGCGTGGTCGACGCCGTCGGCGTGTAGAGCGCGGCGGGCCGTGCCGGTCCGGCCGAGCCTCCCCCGCCTCGACGCCGGGGTGGACCGTCTCGGCGTTCCCCCCTTCGTCGTCTCGAGGCCCCGTGTTCGGGTCGCGCCCTGAGCGGCCGGAATCGGGGGGTGATTGGCAGAGGGGAGCCGAAGCGGTAGACTCCGGCCGTGCGTCCGGTTTTCCCCTACCCCGCCCGCCTCGCCGCGCTGGCCGTCGCGTTCGCCCTCCCGGCCGCGGCCCAGCCCGACGCGCCCGCGGCCCCGCCGCCCGCCGCGCTCGACTCGGCCGTCGTGTGGGCACCGGCGCCCGGCCTCGTCGTCGCCGCCGCCGCCGCGGCTGCGCGCGTCGCCGTCGGGGCCGGCGCCGACGCCCGCGGCGCCGGCCCCGCGGCG
>JAAXJP010000354.1 GCA_012269805.1 Rubrivirga sp. | reverse complement strand
AAGTAGAGGTCCGGCCGGCCGTCGCCGTCGACGTCGCCCGCGGCCACGCCGCCGCCGTTGTAGTAGTAGAGGTAGTTGAGGATGTTGAACGAGGCGTCCTCGGCGAGCGCGTTCTCGAACGCGACCCCGCTCTCGGCCGGGTCGAGGCGGACGAACAGCGCGTCCTCGCCGCCGCCGCACCCGGCGACGAGCGCCGCCAGCAACACGAGGGCGAGAGCCGACGAGCGGGTCGGAGCGGGCGGGGCCAAACGCATCAGTTCTGTCATCCTGAACGGAGTGAAGGATCTCGACGCCATCCGACGAGCTCGCTGCAGGCGCCTCAACAGCCGCAGGGTCGCGTTCGCTCAGGATGACAGAGGGAAACTTGAGTGCTCGACTATCGCGAGGCTACGGACTCCGGGAACGGCCCGAGCGCGAACACGACGGGCGCGTCGTCATTGCGGACGGCCACGATCACGTCGCCCGACGGCGTCCCGAGGCGGGCGAGGCCGCGGACCTCGCCGGCCAGGCGGAAGCCTGACGCCGGCACGGCCCTAAACCCGCCGGCCCCGTCGCCGCGCAGGAACGCGCCGCGCGACGACGCTTGCCGGCCGAGGTCGGGCTTGAGCCCGTCGCGGTTGCCCGCGAGCAGGAGGTCCGTCGCGCCGTCGCCGTCGGCGTCGAGCGGGAGCGCGGCGGTCATCGGGGCGAGCTGGGCCTCGTACGGGAGCCGCCGGACGGCCCACGACCCGCCCCCGTTCACGAGCACGACCGTCGCCAGCTCCGACGCCTCGGAGACCGTCGCCCGCTCGAGCTGCGACGGCGTCAGGAGGTCCTCGACGCGCTGGTTCACGTAGGTGCTCGGCGTGAGGTACTCGCGCTTGAGGCCGGGAAGCTGCTTCGTGAGCTCGTTGCGGAGGGCGAAGGGGAGGCTCCGGCCGCGGTTGTACACCGAGATGAGCGGGTCCGTCTGGCCGTTCGCGTCAAAGTCGCCGAGGTGGAGCCGCATCGGCTCGCGTGGGCTGGCGCGGAAGCGGCTGTTGAGGCCCCAGTTGGCGCCGACGAGGTCCGCGTCGCCGTCGCCGTCGAGGTCGGCGGTCGCGAGCCGCTGCCAGAGGCCGGAGGTCCCGGGGATCGGGGCGGGCGCGAACCGGCCGCCGTCGTTTGTCCAGACCGTGACCGGCCGCCAGCCGGCCGCGGTCGCGAGGTCCGGGTCGCCGTCGCCGTCGAGGTCGGCGAACACGGCGCCGGCCACCATCCCGACGGCGTCGAGGCCGGGCGCCGCGCTCCGCGTGACGTCGACGAGGCGGGGCGCGCCGGGCCGACCGTCGTTGCGGAGGAGCGCGCTCCGGGGCGTCACGCCGTAGGCGCCCGGCACGATCGCCGTGCCCACGAAGAGGTCGGTGTCGCCGTCGCCGTCCCAGTCGGCCGCGACGACGGCGCCGGGGCTCTCCGTGAGGCTCGGGATGGCGCCCTCAGGAGCCGCCTCGAACCCACCCGCGCCGTCGCCGAGGTAGAGCCGGTCGCGGAGGACGGGATCGGCCGCCGCCGGCTCGTAGCCGCCGGACCCGACGTAGAGATCGAGGTCTCCGTCCCCGTCGGCGTCGAGGAAGGCCGCAGCGACGTCCTCCGCCATGGCGTCGGCGGCGAAGGCCGCGGGCGTGGCGAGCGCGAACCGCCCGCCGCGCTGCATCCACAGGACGCCCGGCTGGCCGGCCGCGCCGCCGAGGAACAGGTCGTCGAGCCCGTCGCCGTCCACGTCGCCGACCGCCAGGGCCGGGCCCTCCTCCGAGTACGTCCGCGGCATCAGCAGCTCGCGGTCGAAGTCGGTGTAGGCGTTCTCTTCGTGCCGCCAGTCGGGCGCGAGATCGGCCGTCACGTCGCGGAACAGGGCGTCGCCGGTGGGGGGCGCCACGAGCGCACGCGGGCCGCCAGACGCCTCGGCCTGGCGGAGCGTGAGCGCCCCAGCCGGCACGCCCGCGAGCACTTGCGTCCGCCCGCCCGGCCAGCGGACCACGACCGAGTCCGCCTCGGTGGCCTCGCCGAGGCCGACGTGGAGGACCGGGCTCACGCTCGACTGGAAGCCCCGCGTGGGGACCGCCTCGCGGACCTGGGCACGTCCGCCCGTCCACACGGCCACCTTCGCCCCGATCCCGCCCGTGTTGCCGCCCGCGCCCTCCAGCGTGACCCGGAGCGACCGCCGGTTTGGGAACCGCTCGGACGCGTGGTTGAGGTAGAAAGAGGCCGGCGCGTTGACGTTGTTGACGACGAGGTCGAGGTCGCCGTCGCCGTCGAAGTCGGCCGTGGCGGCGCCGTTCGAGTAGCCCGCCTCGTTGAGCCCCCACTCGGGCGCGCGACGGAACGCGACCGAGTCGCCGGCGGAGACGTTGGCGAAGGCGAGGTTCTCCAGCGGCGTGCTCGGCATCTCTTCCGAGAGCGCGAGAAAGTCGACGCCCTCGCCGGTGGCCATGGCCTCCCGCGTCTGGGTGTCGGCGAGGAAGGCGATGTAGTCCTGGTCGGTCACGTCGCGGAGGATGCCGTTGGTGACGTAGAGGTCCGGCCGCGCGTCGAGGTCGAGGTCGGCGAAGAGCGCGGCCCAGCTCCAGTCCGTGTCGGCGACGCCCGCGAGGCTGGCGATCTCGGCGAACGCCAGTGGGCCCGTCGCGCCGTCGTTCCGCTGGAGCGTGTTCCGCATGAACTGGTGGTGGTACCCGTTCCGGACCTTCGCGCGGTACAGGTTGTGGCCCTCGTAGCTCGAGGACTGCTTGAGCCGGTCGTCGTCCCACGGCAGCATGTCGACGACGAACACCTCGGGCCGGCCGTCGCCCGTGAGGTCGGCCATGTCGGCGCCCATCGACGAGAGGCTGATCGTCGGCATCGCCTCTTCGAGGACCTCCTCGAACGTCCCGTCGCCGCGGTTGCGGTAGAGGTAGTCGCGCTCGAAAAAGTCGTTCGAGACGTAGACGTCGAGGTGCCCGTCGTCGTCGACGTCGCCGAGCGTGACGCCCAGCCCGAAGGCGATCTCGGAGCCGTAGACGCCCGCCTCGGTGCTCACGTCGACAAAGCGGGGGGCTTCGCCGGGCGCCGCGTCGTTGCGATAGAGCTTGTCGCCGCCCCCCTCGTGCCGCTCGTCGCGGATGTTGCGGAGGCCGAACGACGAGACCGGCCGGAACGAGTTGTTGAGGACGTAGAGGTCGAGGTCGCCGTCGCTGTCTGCGTCGAAGAAGGCGCCGTGCGTGGAGGTCCCCTCGTCGGCCACGCCCCAGACCGGGGCCACGTCCTCGAAGCGCGGGACGCCGTCGGGCCCGGTCCCCAGGTTGCGAAACAGCTCGTTGGCCCGGTCGTCGCCGTCGACGTTGCCGGCGTTCGAGACGTAGAGGTCGAGCCGCCCGTCGCCGTCGACGTCGGCCACCGAGACGCCGGTGCTCCAGGCGTGGGCGCCGGCGACCCCGGCCGCCTCGGTCACGTCCTCGAACCGGATCGACCCGCCCCTTTCCGTCCGGTTCAGAAACAGCCGGTTCGGGCCCTGGTTGGCCGTGAGATACACGTCCGGCCGGCCGTCGCCGTCCACGTCACCGACGCCCACCCCGCCGCCGTTGAAGAAGTTGCGGTAGGTGAAGACGTTGACGTCTTGGCTCTCCTCGATCCGGTTTTCGAAGGCGAGGCCGGTCTCCTCGGCCGGGAGCGGAGAGAACAGGGCGTCCTCGCCCACCTCCCCCGCGCACGCGCCGAGGCCGAGGGCGGCGAGCAGGCAAAGGAGGGGCAGGGCACGCATACGGGAACGACGAGTCGGGGGCCAGGGCCGACAGGCGGCCGCGCCGCCACGGCCCCAAGGTACCGGTCGGCTGCGAGCGTCTCTCACGAAGAGCGCCCCGCCCTCCGGGAGGACGGGGCGCTCGCTCGCCGGGACCGGGGGCCTAGTTGTAGCCCGGGTTCTGTTGCAGGACGCCGTCCGAGGCGTCGATCTGGATCTGCGGGACCGGGAACAGCACGCGGTACCCCTGGCTGGCGTCCTTGAACGACCAGGCGTTCGTGAACTGGCCGAACCGGACGAGGTCCTGGCGCCGGCGGGCCTCGTAGGTCAACTCGTAGAGCCGCTCTTGGAGCAGGCCGTCGAGGTCGATCGAGTCGACGTCGTCGGCGCCGACGCGGCGCCGGAGCATGTTGACGTCGGAGACCGCGCCGCCCGTGTCGCCGCTGCGGAGCCGGGCCTCGGCCCGGATGAGGTACATCTCGCCGAGGCGGAAGTAGGGGTAGTCGTTCCCGTGGTTCCCGTTCGGGCCCCGGTTGACGTCGATGGCAAACTTGTTGACGCGGACGCCGTTGCCCTCGGTCGCCGCGCCGTCGACCCCGTTCGGGAAGTCGACCGTGAAGATGAGCGGGTCGCCCGCGCGGTTGTTGATCGCGTCGTCGTCGTCGCACTCGCTACCGAGAAGGCCGGTCGGGTCGCACTGGTCGTGGTTGTACGCCTGCCCTTCCATGAAGATGACCTGGCGCGGGTCGCCGTCGAACGCCGTGTAGGTCTCGGCGATCGTTGAGAACCCGTTCCAGCCACCGCCCGCGAACGAGTTGTAGTGGCTCCAGCGGTGGCCGAAGTTGAGGCCGTACCCGTCCTCGGCGAGGTGCTGCACGACGAACACGTGCTCCGGGTTGTCTTGGTTGTCCGGCCCGAACTGGCCGTACCACGCGTCCAGCCCCTGGTTGAGCGAGTAGGGCCCGTTGATCACGCGCGTGGCCGCGTCGATGGCGTCCTGGTAGCGGGGCGAGCCCGGCTGGAGCCCGCTCGCCGTGACCGTCCCGCTAAAGACCGGCGCGTTGATGTAGAGGTTGGCGAGGAGCGCGTCGGCCGCGCCCTGCGAGAACCGCCCACCGTTGCCGGCCCCGGCCCCCGGGAGGGCGCCGCGGACATCCTCGAGCTCGCTCACGACGAAGTCGAAGACCGTCGCCCGGGACTCGGTCTGCGGCGGGTCGTCCGGGTCGACCGAGTACTCGCCCTCCTCGTCGCCGATGAGCGGGACGTTCCCGAACAGGTCGAGGAGCGTGTAGTAGTAGAACGCCCGGAGGCCACGGATCTCGGCCACGAGGCCGTCCTTGTTCGGGACGTCGAGCGGCTCGAGGTCGCGGAGCAGGCTGTTCGCCCGGGCGACGCCCGCGTAGGAGGCCGTCCAGGCGTCGTTGAGGTCGACGAGCTGCGGGGACCAGCTGTGGCGGTGCATCGAGAGCCAGCGGCCCTGGTCGCCCCAGTCGCCGCCGCGCGTCGGGATGATGGTCTCGTCGGAGGAGACCTGGCTGAGGTTGTGGTAGGCCCAGAGCGTGGCGCGGAGCTGCGAGTAGACCGGCGAGAGGGCGGCGATGACCTCGGTCTCGGTCTGGTAGAAGTTCTCCGGCGTGACGGCGCTGTACGGGTCGACCGTGAGGTCGGTGCAGCCGGCCAGCCCGAGGGCGGGCGCGAGGAGCACTCCGAGGAGGGCGACGCGCGCGCGGGTGGGTAGCGTGTTCATGGGTTCGGAGGGGCGGGGCCGGCGCCCAGGTTGCCGGCCCCGCCGGTTATTGGAGGGTGGCTGCGGTCAGGCTAGATCCCGAGGTTCACGCCGAGCGTGAACGTCCGGGCGCGCGGGCGGGCGAGGTAGTCGACGCCGACCGACGAGATCCCGTTGGCCGTGGCGCCCGGCGAGTTGACCTCAGGGTCGAGCCCGGTGTAGGGCGTGAGGACGAACAGGTTGTTCCCCGTCAGGAAGAGCCGCGCGTTGCGGACCTGGGGGAGCACCTGGCCCAGCCGGTACTCGAGCGTGAGCTGGTCGAGCCGCAGGAACGACGCGTCCTCGATGTAGCGCGACGAGAACGTCGGCGCCTCGACGACGGCCTCGTCCGGGTCGTACTCGAGGTCGAGGAAGTTCCGGTTCGCGCCGACGCTCCGCGTCCCGTACACGAGCGCCGTGTTGTTGAACAGCTCGCGCCCCTGCTCGCCTCGGAAGAACGCGCGGACGCCGAAGTCGCCGAACGCCGCGTTGAGGCGGATGCCATAGCTGAAGTCGGGCCGCGGGCTCCCGAGGCGGACGCGGTCGTCGTCGCCGGGCGCGTCGGTCGTCCCCACGAGCTCGCGGTCGAGCGGGCCCGGCGCCGTGTTCGGGTCACCGTCGACGTCGACCACCTCGTAGTCGTTAAAGATCGGCTCGCCGTCGGCGTTGTACTCCCCGGTGAACTCGAGCCCGTAGAAGATCGGGAACTCCTCGCCCGGCGTGAGCAGGAGCGACGTGCCGCCCGACTGCCCCTCACCGGAGATGTTGCCGGTGAACAGCTGCGAGGCACCGCCGAGGTCGAGGACCTCGTTCCGGTTCGTGTTGAACGTGAGGCCGAGCGTGAAGCTGGCCGCGTCGTTCTCGAAGAGAAGCGCGTCGAGGGCGAGGTCGACGCCCGTGTTCCGCAGCGAGCCCACGTTCTGGACCTGCGTCGGGACGACGTCGGCCAGAACCGGGACGTTGAGGAGGAGGTCCTGCGTCGTGTTCCGGTAGAACTCGACCGAGCCGAAGAGCCGGTCGCGGAGGAGCCGGTAGTCGAGGCCGACCGTGACCTCCTCCTTCTGCTCCCACTGGAGGTCGGGGTTGGCCAGCTGGCTTGGCGCGTAGCCCGGGACGATGATCCCGTTGAGCACGGCCGAGTTGGCCGGGTTCGCGGCGAGGAGCGGGAGGAACAGGTAGTCGCCGATGGCCTGGTTGCCCACGACGCCGTAGCCGGCGCGGAGGCGGAGGTCGGTGACCGCCGTGCCGGCGTCGAAGAACGGCTCGGCCGAGATCCGCCAGGCGCCCGAGACCGCCGGGAACAGGGCGTACCGGTTGTCCTCCGAGAACCGCGACGAGCCGTCGTAGCGGAGCGAGCCCGTGAGGAAGTACCGGTCGTCGTAGTTGACGTTGGCGCGCGAGAAGAACGACGCGAGGAGGTTGTCGGCGCGGTACGAGAAGGTGCCCGGGCCCGCGTTGTTCGCGTTGATCGCGACCGTGCCCGACTGGAGGAGGTTGTCCTCGGTAAAGTCGGTCACGAAGCTCGTCGTCTGGACCGACGTCTCGCTCACGTTGAACTCCTGGTACTCGTAGCCGCCGAGGAGGTCGTAGTTCAGGTTCTCGCCGAGCTCGCTGGCCCAGGTGAGGTAGGTCGAGATCGTCGCCGAGGTCCGCTCGAGCGTCCGCCGGTAGGCCGAGCCGCCGTTCGTCGTCTGCGTGGCGAACTCCTGGCCGAGCGGGCTCTGGGCCGGCGTGTACGCCCGGCGCGTGCCGACCGAGCGGTCGCCGCCGACGTTGAGCGACGCCGTGAGCCCCTCCACGAGGTCGAGCTCGGCCGTGATGTTGCCGAGCGTGCGGACCGTCCGGGCCGTCTCGTCGATCTGGTTCGCCAGCGCGACCGGGTTGCGGAACGACCGCTGCCCCTCGATCTCGTAGTAGCCGTCGAGTTGGCTGTCGTCGTTGACGGGCGCGATCGGGCGGAACTGGATGGCGTTCTGGAACAGGCCGCCCTCGAACCCGCCGACGTCGTTGGCCGCGACGAAGTCGTCGTCGGTCAAGGCCGACGTGAGGTTGAGGCCCAGCCGGAGCCGGTTGTCGAAAATCTGGTTGTTCGCGTTGAGCCGGGCCGTCACGCGCTGCTGGGCCTCCGAGATCACGATCCCCTCGTTGTCGAGGTAGCTCACGCTGGCCCGGTACTGCGTCGTGGGCGTGCCGCCGCCGAACGAGAGGTTGTGCGACTGCGTCGTCCCCGTCCGGAAGATCTCGTCGACGAAGTTGGTGTTGAACGCGTTGACGTTGAGGTTGGCGTCGGGGCCCGAGAGCGCGTCGGCGCCGAAGTTGTCGCGGACAAACTGGCGGTACTCGTCGCCCGTGAGGACGTCGTAGGTCGAGGCCGCCGTCGAGAACGACGTCGCGCCCTCGTAGTCGACGGTCACGCGCCCCTCGGACCCGTCCTTCGTCGTGATGAGGACGACGCCGTTGGCGCCCCGCGAGCCGTAGATGGCCGTCGCCGAGGCGTCTTTGAGGACGGTGACCGACTCGATGTCGTTCGGGTTGATGAGCGTGAGCGGGTTCCGGGGCGGGCCACCCGAGACCTGCCCGGCGCCGCCCGGCGTGACGTTGTCACCCGAGACCGGGATGCCGTCGATGACGTAGAGCGGCTCGTTCGAGGCCGTGATCGACGTGCCGCCGCGGATCTGAACGGAGACGGCTGCGCCGGGCTCGCCCGAGTTCTCGATCACGTTGACGCCGGCCACGCGGCCCTCGAGGAAATCGGTCGGGGCCGTCACGAGGCCCTCGTTGGCCTCGTCGACGTCGACCGTCGCGACCGACGCCGTGACGTCGCCGCGGCGCTGCGTGCCGTAGCCCACCACAACGACCTCGTCGAGGATGTCCGAGTCCTCCTCAAGCGCGACGTCGATCACGGATCGGCTACCGACCGTCTCGGTGGTCTCGATGTAGCCGAGGAAGCGGTACACGAGGACGGCGTCCGGGCCGTCGACGTCGATGGAGTACTCGCCGTCGACGTTCGTGGCGGCACCGCGTGTGGTGCCCTCGATCGTGACGTTGACGAAGGGGAGGGGGTCGCCGCTGGCGGCGTCCGTGACGGTACCGGTGACCGTCCGCGACTGGGCGACGGCCGGGGCCGAGCCGAGCGCGAACAGCAGAGCGGCCAGCCCCAGGAGGGTAGCGTTCCGACGCATCGGTGAAGGGGGTGTGTGTGGAGGTCCGTGCGACGCGCGCCGGGCTCGACCGATCGACCCCGGAAGCGCTATCGGGTCAATTCCGATGTTAATGTCTCGCGAAGCTCTGTGCAAACGCTTACACAAGCGATTCCAAGCCGCTGCGGCCGTTTCCGCCGCACCGGACGTGACGGACGCGGACTCTACGGGTGCCCGGAAGCGCTTTGGGACCCCTGCCGATCCCGTACGCCACGTCGACGACCCCCTCCTAAGGAAACTCCCCCATCCGGCTACGACCGGGCACCACTCAGGGGCGGATCTCTCTGCCCATTTACAGGTCGCCCTGAGGCTCGTCTCTGTCGATCTGAGGGGGCCGGACCGTCGTGATCACGACGACGCCGTTGGCGCCCCGTGCGCCGTAGATCGCCGTCTCGCTCGCGTTCTTCAGCACTCGGATCGACTCCACGTCGCGCGGGTTGAGTCCGTCGAGCGCGCCGTCGGCGCCGAGCGGGATCGGGTAGCCGTCCACGACGAAGAGCGGGTCGGCGTTGCTGGACCCGAACGACTCCGACCCGCGGATCCGGATGACGAGGCTCCCGCCGCGCTGCTCGACCAGGACGCCGGCCACCTGCCCGCGGAGCATCTGCTCGATCCGCTGGAGGCTCCGCCGCTCGATGTCGCCGCCCTCGACGACGTTCGGGTCGCCGCGCTCGCGGACGCCGTTCCCGGGCCCGCACCCGACGAGGAGGAGGGCGGCAAGAGCGAGGGCGACGTAGCGCATGACGTCGGAGGGCGAGTGGGGGGACAAGGTTGGCGCCCGGCGCTCACGACGCAAGGGGAGGCGCCGGATTCGCCCGTCAGCCGCCGAGGGGCTCCGCCCGCCCCGCGCCCTCCACCACTCGGTAGCGCCCGCCAACCTCGACGCCCGCGACCGCCTCTTCGGCCCCGCCCCGCCACCGGACGGTCACGGCCTCGACCGCCTCGGCGTCGCCGAGGCCGAGGTCGACGGCGAGCGAGCCCGCGCCGAAGCTGCCGCCCGTCCCGACCGTCCGCGCCAGCGTCCGCGACGCGCCGCCGGGCCGGCGGACCGTGACGACGACGCGCGCGCCGATCGCCGAGCGGTTCGCGCGCCGCCCCACGAGCGTGAGCGACAGCCAGCGCGCGTCGCTCGGCGGCCCGTCGAACAGGACGTTGAGCGCGCGGTCGCCCTCGACGGCGCCGCCCATGACCTCGTAGAGCTCCTCGTCGCCGTCGAGGTCGAGGTCGGCGAAGGCGATCGCGTGGCCCTTCTGGAGGTGCCCGAGGCCGGACGACAGGGTGACGTCCTCGAAACCCGGCGCGCCGGGCGCCGAGCGGTTGAGGAACGCGCGGTTCGGGATGAGCGAGCGGAGTTCGGGCGCGCCCGTGCCCACCGTTACGTCGAGGCGGCCGTCCCCGTCGAGGTCGCCGACGCCCAGCCCCATCCCGAAGAGGGGGAGGTCGAGGCCCGCCTCGGCGGACGCGTCGCGGAACGTGCCGTCGCCGTCGTTGAGGTACAGCCGCGTGGTCTCGACCGCCGGCGGGAGCCCGAGCGCCTCGCGAGCCGCGTCGGCCGGCGTCTCGAAAAAGTGGCGGACGTCGTAGCTGACGACGAGGAGGTCGTCGCGGCCGTCGCCGTCGGCGTCGAACCAGGCGACGGGGAAGCTGAAGTCCGGGCCCGCGACGCCGGACGCCTCGGCGGCCTCCTCGAACCGGACTCGGCCGCCCTCCGACCGGTTGAGGTACAGCTTGTTCGGCCCGCCGAGGACGCTCACGTAGAGGTCCGGCCGGCCGTCGCCCTCGACGTCGCCGAACGCGACGCCCTTGACGAACGCCGCCAGTTCGATGCCCGCCTCGGCCGCCGCCTCGCGGAACTGGGGCACGCCGGCCTTATCCGTCCCCTCATTCAAAAAGAGCTCGGAGGCGTGCGTCGTCGACTCGCCGGTCTCGCCGAGCGCGTCCGGGTACGCCCCGCCGCTCTCGTTGCCGACGACCAGGTCGAGGTCGCCGTCGCCGTCCACGTCGGCGAACGCGGCGGTCTGCGTCGGGTGCTCGGAGCCCAGCCCGGCGGCGTAGGTCACGTCCTCGAACCGGCCCGCGCCGTCGTTCAGCAGCAGCGAGTTTGGCCAGCCTCCGACGGCGCCGAACCAGCCGCCGCGGAGGACCAGCACGTCGGCGTCGCCGTCGTTGTCGACGTCGCCGTGGACCGTGTTGAGGCCACCCGTCAGCCCGCCGAGGCCGGCCGCCTCGGTCCGCTCGGCGAAGCGCCCGCCTCGGTTCTCGAAATACCGAATCGGGTCGCGGAGGCCGTAGCTCGTGACGAGGAGGTCGGGGTCGCCGTCACCGTCGAAGTCCTCGGCCGAGACGCCGCCCGAGATGCCGTCCACGGCCGCGCCGCGCTGGGGCGCGACGTTCGTCCAGCGGGCATCACCCTCCGCGTCGAGCCCATCGATCCGCCACGCCTCCGGAACGCCGTCCGGGTAGCTGCCGAGCGCGTGGTGGGCCACGTTGAGGAGCCAGCGGCTGCCGAGGTCGTCGGGCGCGGCCTCGAGGAGGTCCGCCAGGACGTCGGCCGCGCGGCGGGCGCCGTCGGGGTCGTCGTGGACGGCGGCGCCCCGGAACGGGAGCACGCAGACCTCGCCAGCGTGGTGGTTGGCGAGGCAGTTGGCCTGCTCGCCGCGCCGGAGGTAGGCCGTCGCGAGGAGGTCGTAGACCGGCCGCGCCGGCCCGCCGATGGCGCCGACGCCGCCCGCGCGCTCGCCGAGGTCGACCAGTTGGGCGATGGCGGCGTCGGTGTCGCCGGCCTGGAGCCGCTCGCGGGCGAGGTCGAACCGAGCGCGGAGGAGGTCGCCGCCGCGGTACCGACCGAGCGCCGCCTCGAGCCGGTCGGCGCGCGCCGTGTTGAGGACGAAGTACGGCATCGGCGCGGCCTCGGCGGCGGCGGCGCGCGCGGCGAGGGTATCGGCCATCCGCTGGGTCCCCCCGGCCCGCTCCGGCGCGGCCTCGCACCCGGCGACCACGGCGACGAGCAGGGCGAGGAGCGAGAGCCGAGCGGCGGTCATGCAGGTGGGTCGGCCCGCCTCGACACCGAGGCGGAGCTACCGGAGGGGAGCGACGATCTCCTGCCGAACGTAGCCCGACTGCGCGGCCGTGCCGTCGAACGTGACCCGGGCGACGAACGCGGGCCTCGCGCCCGGCCCCGCGCCGGGGGCCGTCATCGGGAGGATCTCGAGGCCGAGACCGAACGCGTCCTCCGCCTGGCGGCCGGTGTACACGGGCACGTCGCCCGCGCGCCCTCCGATCGTGAGCGTCAGCACGTCGGCGGAAACGACAGACCGAAGCACACGCACCCCGCGGCTCACGTCGTCCGGGTCGGCCTGGTCGTGGCGGAACGCGACGTCCGGTAGCCGCCGTGCCCGACCGAGAGCGCCCCGGTCGGGTCGAGGTCGGCCTCGAAAGCGGCGTCGTTCGCTGCGCCTGCCTACCGGCTCTCGCTGGTCTGGCGGAGCAGGACCGGCCGCATCCAGATCACGCCGCGTCGGTAGAGGGCAGCGGGCCGCCCGTGAGGAGGTACTGCTCCGCGAGGTCGGAAAACGCCTCGACCTGCGCGCGCTGCCAGTCGGCGTCGCGGCCGAGCTCGGCGGCCATCAGCTCGGCCACTCGCGGCGCCATGTCGACCGCGGCGCGGGCGTCGAGGAGCAGCTCGCGCGTCCGGCGAGCGAGGACGTCCTCGACGGTCCGTGCCATCTCGTGCCGCGCGGCCCACACGACCTGCACGGCGCGGACGGGCCGGCGCTCGTGGAGCCGCTGTGCAAGCGTCTCGTCGTCGCGCATGAGCGCCTGGAGGGCGGGCGCGTCGGAGCCGTAGGCGGCGAGGTCGCCGAACGCCTCGGCGTTGTCGTGGGCGCCGTGAAGCTGGAGCCGGGCCGTGACCGAGGCGCGGTCCTCCAACCCGGCCAGCGTGGCGGCCTGGTCGATGGTGTCCTCCGCCATCTTCCGGTAGGTCGTCCACTTGCCGCCCGTGATGGTCACCAGGCCCGACTCGGCGATGTGGAGCGTGTGGTCGCGCGAGATGGCCGACGTGCCCTCGGCGTCGGGGTCGGCCACGAGCGGGCGGATGCCGACGAACACGCTCCGGACGTCCTCGCGCGTCGGGTCGTCGGTGAGGTAGCGGGCCGCGTGGCGGAGGAGGAACGAGACCTCCTCCTCGAACGGGACGGGCTCCATCGGGACGCCGTCGATCGGCGTGTCCGTCGTCCCGACCACGACCGCGTCGTGCCACGGGATCGCGAAGAGGACGCGGCCGTCGTCGGTCTTCGGGACCATGATGGCGCTGTCGCCCGGCAGGAAGCGCCGGTCGAGGACGAGGTGGACGCCCTGGCTGGGCTGGATCATTGGCCGGACGCCCGGGTCGTCCATCCGCCGGATGGTGTCTGTCCACACGCCCGTCGCGTTGATGACGACGCGGGCCGGGACCTCGAACGACTCGCCGGTCTCGAGGTCGGTCGCCTCGACGCCCGCGACCTCGCCGTCGTCGGCCTTGCGGAGGCCCGTGACCTCGCAGTACGTGAGGAGCGTGGCGCCCTGCTCGGCCGCCGTCTGCGCCATGTTGAGCGCGAGGCGGGCGTCGTCGAACTGGCCGTCGTAGTAGATCACGCCGCCGTCGAGGCCCTCCGGCTCGATGGTCGGCAAGCGCTCCATCGTCTTTTCCTTCGAGAGGTGCTTGCTCTTGCCGAAGCCGGACCGGCCCGCCAGCAGGTCGTACACCTTCATCCCGACGCCGTAGAACGGGCCCTCCCACCACGTGTAGTTCGGGACGACGAAGGCGAGGTCGTGGACGAGGTGCGGCGCGTTCCTGAGCAGGATGCCGCGCTCCTTCAGCGCCTCCAGCACGAGGGCCACGTTCCCCTGCTGGAGGTACCGCACGCCGCCGTGGACGAGCTTCGTCGAGCGGCTCGACGTGCCCTTGGCAAAGTCGGACTGCTCGAGGAGGAGCGGTCGGTAGCCGCGCGAGGCGGCCTCGATGGCGCACCCCAGCCCCGTCGCGCCGCCGCCGACGATGACGAAGTCCCAGGCCTCGGTCGCCGCGTCGACGGCGCGGCGCATGGTGTCTCGGTTCATGGGTCGGTCGGCCTCGGTGGAGGCGGGGAAGGGCTCGGTGGACCGGCGGACGGCGCCCCCGGTTGCCGAGGCGGGCAGAGTGGCTGCGCCGCTGCGTGGTCAGGCGTCGGGCTCGGCCCAGCCGCGGGAGCGGTCGAGCGCGCGACGCCAC
>JAAXJP010000502.1 GCA_012269805.1 Rubrivirga sp. | reverse complement strand
CATCGGCCCCCGCGAGGCGGGCGACCTCCTCGTCAACGGCCTCCGCAGGCTCGAGTACCGCGGCTACGACTCGGCCGGCGTGGCCGTCGTCAACGGCACGCTCGAGGTGCGGAAAAAGGAGGGCAAGGTCGACGCGCTGGCCGACCTCATCAGCTCGCGCCCGGTGACGGGGACCGTCGGGATGGGCCACACGCGCTGGGCCACGCACGGCGCCCCGTGCGACGTGAACTCGCACCCACACACGTCGTCGGACGGCCGGTTCGCGATCGTCCACAACGGGATCATCGAGAACTACGCCTCGATCAAGAAGCGGCTGCTCGACAAGGGCTACACGTTCGAGAGCGAGACCGACACGGAGGTCCTGGCCCGCTTTATCGAGGACGTCCAGAA
Organism: Rubrivirga sp.; assembly: GCA_012269805.1. Classification (GTDB taxonomy): domain Bacteria; phylum Bacteroidota; class Rhodothermia; order Rhodothermales; family Rubricoccaceae; genus Rubrivirga. The sequence continues at coordinate 3,157 of JAAXJP010000502.1, read as the reverse complement.
GGAGGCCGGCCTCGACTTCCCCGAGGCGGTCCGCCAGGCCCTCACGCGCGTCGAGGGCGCCTACGGGATCGTGGCCGTGAGCCAGGACGACCCCGACGCGCTCGTCGTGGCCCGCAACGGGTCGCCGCTCCTGCTCGGGATCGGCGACGGCGAGTACTTCGTAGCGACGCGAGCCCGTTCATCGAGTTCACCAAGACCGTCGTGTACCTCTCCGACGGCGAGATGGCCGTCATCCGACGCGACGGGTACGAGGTGTCCGAGATCGAGGGGGCGCCGGTCTCGAAGGAGGTCCATGAGCTCGAGTGGGACCTCGAGGAGATCGCCAAGGGCGGGTACGACCACTTCATGCTCAAGGAGATTATGGAGCAGCCGGAGTCGGTCGCCAACGCGATGCGCGGGCGCGTCCGGCCCGGCGAGGGGCGGATCAAGCTGGGCGGCCTGGAGGAGGTGCTCCCCCGGCTCACGGCGGCCGAGCGGATCGTGATCTGCGCGTGCGGGACGTCGTGGCACGCCGGGCTCGTGGGCGAGTACCTCATCGAGCGGCTCGCGCGCGTGAACGTCGAGGTCGAGTACGCGAGCGAGTTCCGCTACCGGAACCCGGTCCTCGACCCCGACCGCGACGTGGTCGTCGTCATCAGCCAGTCGGGCGAGACGGCCGACACGCTCGCGGCGGTCCGCCAGGCGCAGGAGTCCGGCGTCCTCGCCATCGGGCTCGTCAACGCCGTCGGGAGCACGATCGCGCGGGAGACGGACGCGGGCGTCTACCTCCACGCCGGCCCCGAGATCGGCGTGGCCTCGACGAAGGCGTTCACGGCCCAGGTCGCCGTCCTCGCCCAGATCGCGCTCCTGCTCGGCCACGAGCGCGGCGTCCTCTCCGACGACGACCTCGAGACGCACACCGAGGCGCTCTCGAAGATCCCCCAGCAGATCGCGACGGTCCTGGAGGACGCGGAGGTCATCGAGCGGATGGCGCGCGACTACCGGTTCGCGTCCAACTTCCTCTACCTCGGGCGCGGCGTGAACTACCCCGTGGCGCTCGAGGGGGCGCTCAAGCTCAAGGAGATCAGCTACATCCATGCCGAGGGCTACCCGGCGGCCGAGATGAAGCATGGGCCGATCGCGCTGATCGACCAGTTTATGCCGACGGTCTTTATCGCCACGCGCGACGCGACCTACGACAAGATCATCTCGAACGTCGAGGAGGTCGTCGCACGTGGCGGCAACGTGATCGCCATCACCGACGAGGGGAACGACGGCCTCGACGAGCTGGCGGAGTACGTCGTCGAGGTACCGAAGACGCTCGACGCGTTCGAGCCGCTCCTGACCGTCGTCCCTCTTCAACTCCTGAGCTACCACATCGCCGTCATGCGCGGGTGCAACGTGGACCAGCCCCGCAACCTCGCCAAGAGCGTGACGGTGGAGTAGGGCGCGGCGATCGGGCTTGCCGCCGCTGGCGCCCGCCGCCAGCCCGGTGAGGAGGCCCCGGCGACCGGTCGTCCAGACGCGCTCAGACGGGCGCCAGGGAGGGCGTACGCTGCGGCCTCACGCCTCCGAGTCCCATGCGCTACGCCTTTCTCGCTCTGCTCGTCGTCGCCCTGGCGGCGTGCGACTCGGTTGGGGACGACCCCGGGTCCTACGGCGGGGTCGTCGAGGTCTCGCTCGCCGAGATTCCAGAGCGCGGCCTCGCGCTCCGGCTCGTGGCGGTCGAGGACCAAGACGGCTGCGGCGACCTGCTCCGAACCGAGCTCGCACGTGATGGCGCCACGCGAACGGTCTCCGTCCTCGGGATCCAGCGACCGCCCCCCGGCGCCGTCGTGTGCGACGCGATCATCCCGGCGTCGGCGACCGTCGCTCTCGACCTCGGCCCGGAGCTGCCGGGCGGGTACGCCGTCCGGGTCGAGCACGCCGGCCGGACCGACCTCTACGAGCTCGACCTGACGACGCCCGAGCCGACGCTCGCGGCCGTCCGCACGTCGCGGACGCGCCTCGCCGAGCCCCGATGAGGCGCGCGCTCCTCGCGCTGGCGGTGCTCGCCGCCAGCGGCTGCGACTCCGACGGGGTCGAGCGGTTCGACGGGCTCATCACGCTCTCCGTCGTGCCCGTCGCCGAGGGCGAGTACGGCCTCCGCCTCGAGGCCGTCGACAACCGCGACTGCGACCGCCAACTCGTCGTGACGTCGCGGTCCGACGGCGACCGCCAGCGGGTCGAGGTCGAGGGCCTCGGCGCCGAGACGTTCTGCCGCGCCGTCATCCCCGCCACGGCGGTGGTGCCGCTGGTGCGGGCGGGCGGTGGCGCGGTCGTCGAGGTCCGGCACCACGGGAGCACCGACCTCTACGTCCTGCTCGACGATGTCTCCGGCGGCCCCAGTCTTCAGACGATTCGCGCGACGACGACGCGGCCGGCTGGGGAGTCTGCCACCGCGCGGGGCTAGCTTCCGGGTCCGCCGCCCCGCCGACCCGATGATCAACACCGACGCCCTCGACAACCTGCTCGCCCGGTACCAGGAGGTCCTCGCCGAGATGTCGACGCCGGAAGTGGCCGGCGACCCCGCCCAGCTCGCGACGCTCGGCCGCGAGCTCTCGTCGCTGGAGCCGGCCGTCAAGGCGGCGGGCCGCTGGAAGGACCTCAAGGAGGAGGCCGACGGGCTCAAGGAGATGGCGGCATCTGAGGAAGGCGAGCTCGCCGAGATGGCCGCGATGGAGCTCGAGGAGGTCCGCGAAAAGCTGAAGGCGGCGGAGAAGGAGCTCGAAGAGGAGTTGGTGCCGAAGGACCCGGAGGACGCGCGCGACGCCATCGTCGAGATCCGTGCCGGGACGGGTGGCGACGAGGCGGCCCTGTTCGCGGGCGACCTGTTCGAGCTGTACCAGAAGTACGCGGTCGGCAAGGGCTGGTCGATCGAGGTCATGGACACGTCGGCGGGCACGGCCGGCGGGTTCCGCGAGATCACGTTCGCCTTGAAGGGGAAGGAGGTGTTCGGGCGGATGAAGTACGAGTCGGGCGTCCACCGCGTCCAGCGCGTGCCGCAGACCGAGAGCCAGGGGCGGATCCACACGTCGGCCGCGACGGTCGCCGTGCTGCCCGAGGCGGAGGAGGTCGACGTCGACCTCCGGATGCAGGACGTCCGCGTCGACGTGTACCGGTCGTCGGGGCCGACGTG
>JAAXJP010000493.1 GCA_012269805.1 Rubrivirga sp. | reverse complement strand
GGTAGATGACGTCCTTGCTCGAGAAGCCTTGGGCGTAGGACCCCGGCGCGCGCGTCCGCTCGCGGAGCTCGTAGTCGATCGTCTGAGTCCCGTCCGGTCCCTCGAGCGTGATCGCGAGCGTGCCCGCCTCGGCGTCCGGCCCGACCGTCATCTCCAGAAAGAGGTAGTTCGGGTTCTGGACGGCGACGGCGCGGTCGAGCGTGACGCCGGGCGTCTCGGCGAGCGTCGCGCGCGCGCGGCCGACGTCCTCGCCCGCGAGCATCACCTGGAGCCCGGGGTGGTGCATCCCGGCCCACCAGAACGCGGGCTCGACGCGGTCGACGGTCTGCGCGGCGCCCCACGACGGGACCAGGAGGGCGAGGGTGAGGAGGACAGAGCGCATGGGGACGGGCGGATCGGGAGCCGGAAGAAACGATGGCTGGCGATGAGGGTACCGACCGGACGCCTCCCGACTCCTCATGCGCCTCCTGCTTCTCGCCGCCCTCCTCCCGCTCGCGGCCTGCGGCTCCGACGACGCGCCCGCCGAGGCGGAGCCGGCCGTCGCCGCCGAGGCGACCGTCGCCCAGCCGACCAGCACCGTGACCGTCGCCTACAAGGGCCGGCTGGAGGACGGGACGGTCTTCGACCAGAGCGACCGCTCCACGTTCAACCTCCAGCAGGTCATCCCCGGCTTCCGCGACGGCATCTCGGGCATGCGCGTCGGCGAGACGAAGGCACTGATGGTGCCCCCCGAGGAGGGCTACGGCGCCGACCCGCCGCCCGGCATCCCGCCGAACGTGACGCTCTACTTCGACGTCGAGCTCCTCGACGTCCGGTAGCCCCGCAGCGCGAGCTAGCGCGGCGTGGACCCGGCGGCGTGCGTGGCCGCGTGGTGCCGGGACGAGACCTCGAGGATCTCGTCGCCGACGGCGTCGGGCACCTCCTCCACGAGCGCGCCCGGCCCGAAACCCCACCGGGCCCACACCGGAACGAGCCCGAGCCCGGCCAGCATGAACAGCCACGAGGCCCACCCCGCCGTGTCGGGGGCCGGGACCAGGAGCCGCCCGGCCCCGACGAGGACGAGGAACAGCGAAGCCGCCGTCGTGGCCGTCAGCGCGAGCCGCTCGCCGAGCTGACGGGGCCCGCGAGCGGGGTCGTCGCCGGCCGCCCGCGCCGTCTCCGCCCACCACCCGAAGGGGCGGACGCGGCGGTAGAACGCGACGCGCGTGGCCTCGTCGGTTGCCGGCGTGACGAACGTGACGCCGACCGCCGCCAGCGTCGAGGCCGCGGCCATGATCGCCAGGCGGATCGCGTCCTCGTCCGGCGCGTCCGACAGGTCGAACCCGAACAGCAGGACCGGCGCCATCACGAGCGACGTGGCGATCGCGGCCAGCTCGCTCCACAGGTTGATCCGCTCCCACAGCCACCGGAGCACGAGCACGGAGCCCATCCCGGCGCCCAGCAGGAGCGACGTGGTCCACCCCTGCTGGATGCTCCCGAGGTTGGCCATGATGGCGAGCGCGATCACCAAGATCACGACGTTCGAGACCCGGGCGACCGTCACCAGCTCCCGGCTCGTGGCCTCGCGGCCCTTGAGGTGCTCGGCGTAGAACCGCCCGTAGAGGTCGTTCGACCAGTAGCCGGCGCCCCAGTTGAGGTGCGTGTCGATCGTGCTCGCCAAGGCCGCCAGCAGGCCGACGAGCATCAGCCCGCGCGCGCCGGCCGGCAGGTAATCCGCGATGCCGGTCACGAACAGGATCTCCCGCCCCGCCACGAAGCCCTCCGCGCCGGCCTCCGCGGGGGAGAACGGGTAGACGACGAGGAGCCCGACGGCGATGACGAGCCAGATCAGGGAGCGGGCCACGATCTGCGCCCACGCAAAGACGGTCCCCGCCAGCCGCGCGTCGCGGTCAGATTTGCACGCCATCGAGCGCTGGGCGAGGTAGCCCGTCCCGTCGGAGTTCATCTGGAAAAACCACTGGAGCCCGACGATCGTCAAGAACGGGCCGAGGACGCCCCACGCGGTGTCCGGCGCCGAGAAGCTCAGGAGCTCGCTCGCGCGGGCCGCGCCGTACAGGTCGGTCACGCGCTCGGTGAGCCCGCCCAGCCCGCCGGCCTCGGAGACCACGACCCAGGCGTAGATCAGCGTCCCGACCATGGCGAGGGCGAACTGGACCACGTCGGTCGCGACGACGGCCCGGAGCCCCCCGGTCGTGGAGTAGAGCGCCGTGAACCCGACGATGAGCAGGATCGACAGGAGGTTGTTGGCCGCGGCGACGGGCGCCGCCAGCCCGGTCGCCGTCGTCCCCAGCACGGACGCGAGGCCGGTCGCCTCCACGACCCCGACGAACAGGCCGTGGACCGCGGGCGCCCACAGGTGCCACGGCAGGAACACCTCGGCGATCCGCATGGCGGCCACCAGGACGAACGCCATCACGACGCAGTTGATCAGCGTCCCGTAGTAGAGGGCCTTGAGCACGCGGAGCGCGAGGACGCCGCGGCCGGAGTAGCGGACCTCCGTGAGCTGGGCGTCCGTGAGCACGCCCGAGCGCCGCCAGCCGACGGCGAACACGAAGGCCATGAGCAGGAACGCGATCCCGTAGATCCACAGCCGCCACAGCAGGAACACGCCGCCCGTCGCGACCAGCCCCATGACGAGGAGCGGCGTGTCGGCGGCGAACTGGGTGGCGGCCATCGAGAACCCGGCCCGCCAGCCGCCGAGCGTCTTGCCGGCCAGGAAGTACTCGCCGAGCCCTTCCGACGCCTTCTTCCGCGACGCCAGCCCGGCCCCGACCGCGTAGACGACGAAGCCGAGGACGATAACGAGGTCGAGCATGGGCACGGGGTCGGGGCGCGCCGAACGTACGGTGCAGGCGCCGCCACCGTCCACCGGCCTCGCTCGCTCGCGTAGGTTCGGCCCATGTCCCGACTCCTCCCCCTCCTCCTGGCGCTCGCCGCCGTCGGCGCCGCGGCCCAGTCCGGCCGGCCGAACATCGTCTACATCATGTCGGACGACCACGCGCTCCGAACGATCGGCGCGTACGGCCGCGGCTTCCACGACACGCCGAACCTCGACCGGATCTCGAACGAGGGCGCGGTCTTCGCCAACGCGTTCGTCGGCAACTCGATCTGCGGGCCGAGCCGGGCGGCCATCCTCACCGGCACGCACGCCCACGTCAACGGCGTGACGGGCAACGCGCAGCCGTGGGACAGCACGCAGGCCGTCTTCCCGCGCGTGCTCCAACAGAACGGCTACCGGACGGCGCTCTTCGGCAAGTGGCACCTCAACAGCCGCCCCGCCAATGAGTTCGACGAGTACACGATCCTGACGGGCGCCGGCAAGCAGGGCTTCTACTACAACCCGGAGGTCTACTCGCCCGAGACGGGCACGCGGACGATCCCGGGCTACTCGACCGACATCGTCACCGACCTCTCGATCGACTGGCTCGACCGGCACCAAGCGGCGGGCGGCGACGAGCCGTTCCTCCTGCTCGTCCAGTACAAGGCCGTCCACGTCCCGCGGATGCCGCCGCTCCGCCTCCTCGACCGCTACCGCGACGCGACCATCCCCGAGCCGCCG
>JAAXJP010000503.1 GCA_012269805.1 Rubrivirga sp. | reverse complement strand
CCAATGCCCCCCGACACCGACCTCGCGACCTGGGCCAAGGCCCTCGCGCACCCGGCCCGCCTCGCCATCCTCCGCACGCTCGGCGCGCGCGGGGAGTGCGTATGCGGTGAGGTCGTCGAGGTCGTCGGCCTCGCCCAGTCGACGGTCTCGCAGCACCTCAAGGTGCTCCGCGAGGCCGGCCTCGTCGTGGGCACCCCCGACGGCCCCCGCTCCTGCTACTGCCTCGACACCCAGGCCCTCGCCGTCGTCTCCGCCCGCCTCGGGGACTTCCTCGATGGCCTGGACACCCCCTGCACCGATGACTGCTGCTGACGCCGTCCGGACGTCGGTCCTCTTCGTCTGCACCCACAACTCGGCGCGCTCGCAGCTGGCCGAGGGCCTCCTCCGCGACCGCCACGGCGACCGCTACGAGGCATGGAGCGCCGGGACTGAAGCCCGGGGCGTCCACCCGCTCGCGGCCGAGGCGCTGCGCGAGGCCGGCATCGACCCGAGCGGCCACGCCTCCAAGACGATCGACGACCTCGACGGCCGGGCGTTCGACGTTGTCGTGACCGTCTGCGACAACGCCCGCGAGGCGTGCCCCTACGTCCCGGCCCGCGAGCGGAACCTCCACCGCGCGTTCCGAGACCCGTCCGCCGTCGAGGGCACGGACGAGGAGCGGCGCGCCGCGTTCCGGTCCGTCCGCGACGAGATCGCGGCCTGGGTCGACGCCGAGTTCGGCCGGTGACCCCGACGCTCTCCCCCGCCGCCCCGGCCGACTGGCCCGCGATTCGCGCGCTCCTCGACGCCGCGCGCCTCCCGACCGCCGATCTCGAGGACGACCGCCACGGCCGGTTCCTCGTGGCCCGCGACGGCGCCGCCGTCGTCGGGTGCGTGGCCGTCGAGCCCTACGGCGGGGCGGGCCTGCTCCGGTCGCTCGCGGTCGCGCCCGGGGCGCGCGGCGCCGGCCTCGGCGGCCGGCTCGTCGAGGCGGCCGAGGCGCGAGCCCGCGACGCCGGCCTCCGCGACCTCGTCCTCCTGACGATGACCGCGGCGCCGTTCTTCGAAGCCCGTGGGTGGGCGCCCCTCGACCGAAACGACGTGCCCGAGGCGGTCCGCGGGTCGAGCGAGTTCACAGCGACGTGCCCGGTCTCGGCAGCGTGCCTGGGCAAAACCCTGTTCCCCTGACACCTCGGGGCACCGCGGCGCGGCGCGGTCCGTTGACTCCCTCAACGCCCGCCTCCGCCATGCGCACGCTCTTCGCCGCTACCGCCCTCGCCCTGACCCTCAGCGCTTGCTCCGGCGCCTCCATCGACGAGGCCTACGGGCTCCCCGACCCGTTCGAGTGGACGTACTTCCGCGGCGAGGCCGCCGACGTGGTCGCCGCCATCGACGACTCGTTCAACCAGTCGGGCATCCGCGTCGAGTCGATCCGGAACGAGGCGGAGGGCGTGGTCCTGACCATCTCGAGCGGCACGGGACGGGCCGATTTCAGCCAGATCCTCGTCCAGCCGACGAACGTCGAGGAGTACTCGGCGCGGGCACAGATCTACCCGCAGCGCGATCCGCTCCCGCGCTGGCTCGAGGCCCAGGTGTCCGGGCGGATCTAAACCGCCGCGGTGGTCCGCCGGCCGTATCGTAGGCCGATGCCCACCGCCCGCAACTGGGCGCTCGCGGCCCTGGCCCTCGTCGCTGGCTGCCGGAGCGCGCCGCCCCCGTCCGTGTCCGAGTTCGCCCCGCTCGCCGAGGCCGTCGAGGGCGTCCTCGGCCGCTACCCCACGGCGACCGTCGCCGTCGTCGTCCGCCGCGCCGCCCCCGGCGACACCATCGCCTACGCCCGCAACGCCGACCGCCCGTTCCACGCAGCCTCGACGATGAAGGTGCCGGTCATGATCGAGGCGTTCCGCCAGGTCGAAGCCGGCACCCGCTCCTGGGACGACCCGGTCCGCGTCGAGAACCGGTTCCGCTCCATCGTCGACGGGTCCGAGTACGCCATCACCGACGACTCCGACGACGCGCTCTACGAGTCGTTGGGCCGCGACGTCCCGTTCCGGGACCTCGTCCAGCGCGCGATCACGACGTCGTCGAACCTGGCGACGAACCTCCTCATCGACCGCCTCACAGCCGACTCCGTGCAGGCCACGGCCGTCCGCCTCGGCGCGCCCGGGATGCGCGTGCTCCGAGGCGTCGAGGACCTGAAGGCGTTCGAGGCCGGCCTCAGCAACCGGACCACGGCCGCCGCCCTCGCGACCTTGATGGAGGCGCTCCGCGACGGCCGCGCCGTCTCGTCCGAGGCCGACGCCGCCATGATCGACGTCCTCGACGACCAGGCGTTCAACGAGATGATCCCGGCCGACCTCCCCGACGGCGTCCGCGTGGCCCACAAGACGGGCGAGATCACCGAGATCCACCACGACGCGGCCGTCGTGTACCCCGAGGGCGCCACGCCCTACGTCCTCGTGATCCTGACCGAGGGGCTGGCCGACAAGACCGAGTCCGCCCGCCTCGGCGCCGAGGTCAGCCGGGCCGTCTACGACGTGCTCGTCGGCGGCTGACGCGTCCGTCCCCCCCCCGGTCGTCGGGGCACGCCGGCGGCGTGCCTGACGCGACCGCCGAGGCGGACCGGGTCGTCGGCGTTCGATCAGGTCGCCGTTAGATCAGGACGAGGCCGAGCCCGCCGATGGCGAAGCAGTAGTACGCGAAGTACTGGAGCGACTGGCGCTGCACGAGCACCTGCACCGCCCGGATCGCGAACACGCCCGACGCGAACGCGACGAGCGTCCCGACCGCGAGGGGCACGGCGCCGACCGTCATCCCGAGCTCCAGCATGTCGAGCGTCTTGAGGAGCGTCGCGCCGAGGACGACCGGGAGCAGCATCAGGAACGAGAAGTCCGCCGCCTCCTTCCGGTCGACGTTGAGGTAGATGGCCGTGCAGATGGTCGAGCCCGAGCGGCTGATGCCGGGGACCAGCGCGCACGTCTGCGCGATGCCGACGAGAAGGGCCTTGCCCGGCGAGAGGACGCCGTCGGGGTCGGGCCGGAGGCGCGTGAGCAGCAGGAGGACGCCCGTCACGAGGAGCGCGACGCAGACCGCGCGGGGGTCCCTGAAGAGGGCCTCCAGCCGCTCCTCGAACAGGACGTACCCGATGAACGTCGGGACCATCGTGAGGAGCACGTAGAGCGCCACACGGAGCGACGGGACCGGCCCGCCCGACGGCTGGACCTCGACCTCGATCTCGTCGCCACGCGCCCGCTCGATCCGCCCCGGCCGGACGGCCTCCTTCCACGCCCCGGGGTTCGTGAGCGCGCCGACCGCGTCGCGGAGGATCCGTCCGATCCGGTGCCGGTAGACGACGAGGATCGAGAGGGCCGTCCCGAAGTGGACGAACACCTCGAACGTGACGTCGTCCGCCCCGCCGGTGTCGAGGCCGAGCACGTACTCGCCGAGGACGAGGTGGCCGGAGGACGAGATCGGGAGGAACTCGGCGAGGCCCTGGACGAGGCCGAGGAGGGCGGCTTGCCACCAGGTCATGGCGGGAGGTGCGGGCGAGAGGGGCGCGGCAAGCTACGCCCCCGCCCGA
>JAAXJP010000052.1 GCA_012269805.1 Rubrivirga sp. | reverse complement strand
GCGTCCCGAGCGGGAGCTCGAAGTCGACGTCTTTGAGGTTGTGGCCGCGCGCGCCCGTGAGCCGGATCGAGTCGCCCGACCCCGGCCGGCGCTCGTCCGCGGCGGGCGTGGGCACGGCGCGGAGGCCGGCGAGGTAGGCCGTCGTGAGGCTCTCGGGCGGGGCGCCGTCGCCCTCGAACGACGAGATCTGCTCGGGCGGGCCGGCCGCGAGCAGCTTGCCGCCGAACTCGCCCGCGCCGGGCCCGAGGTCGACCACGAAGTCGGCCGCCTCGATCATCTCGCGGTCGTGCTCGACGACGAGGACTGAGTTGCCGAGGTCGCGGAGGGCCTCCAGCGACGCGATGAGCTTGGCGTTGTCGCGGGGGTGGAGCCCGATCGACGGCTCGTCGAGGACGTAGAGCACGCCCGTCAGCTGCGTCCCGATCTGCGTCGCGAGGCGGATCCGCTGCGACTCGCCGCCGGAGAGCGTCCGCGCCGGCCGGTCGAGCGTGAGGTAGTCGAGCCCGACGTTGAGGAGGAAGTCCAGCCGCTCCCCGATCTCCTTGACGATGGGCCCGCCGATGACGCCCTGCCGGCCGTCCAGGTCGAGGTCCGCGAACCACTGGCGGAGCGCGCGGAGGTCCATCCGCACGAGGTCGGCGATGGACGCGTCGCCCTCGTACGTCCCCGTGTTGCCGACGCGGAAGCTGAGCGACTCGGGCTTCAGGCGCCCGCCCCCGCAGACGCGGCAGTCGCGGACGCGCATGAACGCCTCGGCCCACGTCCGCTGCGACTTGTTCGAGGCGTTGTCGAGCGTGTGTTGGACGTGCCCGTAGACGCCGCCGAACCGGTGCTGGTAGGTCACCTGCCGGCCCTTGTACTTGTAGACGATGTCGAACTGCTCGTCGCCGGCGCCCTCGAGGATGACCTCCCTCTGCTTGTCGGTCAGGTCCTCGAACGGCGTCTCGTAGTCGAAGTCGTAGACGGCGGCGACGGCGCCGAGCTGGCTGTAGACCCAGATGTCGCGGGGCTTGCCGAGCGGCGCCAGCGCGCCCTGCTCGATCGTCTTGGCCGGGTTGGGGACGACGAGGTCGGGGTCGATCTCCTTCCGCACGCCGAGCCCGTTGCACGCCGGGCACGCGCCGTACGGGCTGTTGAAGCTGAACGTGTTCGGGCTCGGGTCCTCGTAGCTCACGCCGTCCTCGGGCGCCGTGAGGTGGCGGGAGAACAGGACGTCGCCGGTCTCCAGCTCCGCCTCGTCGCCGCTCTTGTCGACCTGCGCGATGAGCGTCCCGCCGCCCATGCCGAGCGCGATCTCGACGGCCTGCGAGATCCGCGGGCGGACGCCGTCCTTGATCACCAGCCGGTCGACGACGACCTCGACGTCGTGGACCTTGTACCGGTCGAGCTGCATCCCCTTCTCGATGGTCCGGATCTCGCCGTCGGCGCGGACGCGCTCGAAGCCGGACTTCGCCGTCTGCTCGAACAGGTCGCGGTAGTGGCCCTTCCGACCGCGGACGACCGGCGCGAGCACCTGCACGCGGGTGCCCTCGGGCCAGCCGGCGATGGCGTCGATGATCTCGTCGTCCGACTGCCGCCGCATCGGGCGGCCTGAGACGTACGAGTAGGCGTCGCTCGCGCGGGCGTAGAGGAGCCGGAGAAAGTCGTAGATCTCCGTGACCGTCCCGACCGTCGAGCGCGGGTTCCGGCTCACGGTCTTCTGCTCGATCGCGATGACCGGGCTGAGGCCGTCGATAAAGTCGACGTCGGGCCGCTCCATGACGCCGAGGAACTGGCGGGCGTAGCTGGAGAGCGACTCCATGTAGCGCCGCTGGCCCTCGGCGTAGATCGTGTCGAAGGCGAGGCTCGACTTGCCCGAGCCCGAGAGGCCCGTCACGACGACGAGCTCGTTGCGCGGGATGTCGAGGTCGATGCCCTGGAGGTTGTGCTCGCGGGCACCGCGGATGAGGATGCGGTCGTCCATTCGGGGGCGTCCTGTCGGCGGGAGGCGGCCAGTGAGAACCGGCCGTGCGGGGCGCCGTTCCGTCCGGCGCGGAGCGCCGATCTACCCACGCCGAGTGCCCCCGTCGTGTCACCCCGCCCGCCTCGGTCGCTCCCGGGCCGGCCGAGGAGAGGCGAGGTCGGCGGGCTCCGCGGAAGACCGTCAGGCGGAGGACCGTCAGGCGGAGGACCTCGGCGAACGAGGTCACTTCTGCGCGTACGAGGTACGTCCCCGGCGTCAGTGACCGGCCGTGGAGTACGATCAACGTCGTGCCCGCCGCGACTTCTCCCCGGTGGACGACCCGGACGTCGTGGCCGAGCACATCGTGGATCGTCACGCGGAACGGGCCGGACGACCCTAGGGTGGCCTCGATCTCGGCGCGTCCCGACGTCGGGTTCGGGAACGCCGATCCAAGGCGGACCTCACCCGGGCGTACGTCGTCGGCCGCCACGCCGGCCCCCACCGAGAGTCGGAGCGCATAGGGCCCACCGGACACGACGACCTCCCCGCCGGGCGTGAGCGGGACGGTCTCGGTGCCGTCCGTGATCTCGACCGGGAACGGGTGCCCGAGTCAGCGGCGGACGGTGACGCCGAGCCGGACCTCGCGCGGGCGCGTCGGCCAGGCGACGAGGAGCGGGGTGTCGGGCCGGCCGGGCCGGGTCTGGGCGGCCGTGTAGCCACGCGCGTCGAGCGCGTTCCGCACGTCGAGGCGGAGCGCGACGCCGCCTCCGAGCGCGACCTCGGCGCCGAGGTCGACGAGCGCCTGCGCGGGGAGATCCACGGTCCCGCCGAGGCTGCCGGACCGGGCGCCCTGGGCCCACACGCCGCCGCGGAGGGCGAGCGATCCGGTCCGCCACTCGGCCCAGGCGCTGGCGGCGTGGCGGGGGGCGAACGGCAGGGGGGTGCCGGGCGCGACGTTGTCGTCCTCGACCACCTCGGCGTCGAGGAGGGCGTAGCTGGCGAGCGCGACGAGGCCGGAGAGGGGCTCGGCGCGAAGCTCGACCTCGACGCCGCGGCTCCGTTGGCGGCCCGTCTGGTCGAAGAAGCCGCCCGGTCCGGCCGTGAGCGCGTCGTCTTTGCGGATCCAGAAGGCAGCGAGCGTGGCGGCGGCGCGGCGGCCGTCCACCTTCAGCCCGCCCTCGACCTGGACCCCCCGCGTGGGCTCGAACGGCTCGCCGTTCCGGTCGACGCGCTCGACGATCGGGTTGAAGGAGGCGCCGGTCGAGGCGTAGAGCGCGAGGCCGGGCGCCGGCTCGACCACGAGCCCGGCCGACGGCGTGACCGCCGTGACCTGCCCGTCGCGCTCGCTCGTGCCGGCCGGGGCGTCGGGCGTGTCGGCGAGCGCGAAGATCGTCGCGCCGTAGCGGACGTGCGACAGCCGCGCCGCCACGACGGCGTGGACCGCGGCCCCTCCCAGCCGGACCGTCGCCCGCTCTTGAACGAACGCGCCGACGTCGAGGCCGCGGACGGTCGCGTCGAGGTAGGCCGCGTCCTGCGACCGGTCGATCCCGGTCGGGGCCGGCGCGTCCAGAGCGACGGGGGGGAGGGCGGCAAAGTCGCGGCCGTCCGGCCCCGCCTCCAGT
>JAAXJP010000648.1 GCA_012269805.1 Rubrivirga sp. | reverse complement strand
CCGCGCGAATCTCAGCGTGGGGTACACCACCGACCTCTGGCTGTCGAACGAGAGCTACTACTCGCTCGGAGCCGACATCCGGAACTACATCCGGATCTCGGACGAGGTGACGTTCGCGTCGTGGGGGCTCGTCCGCGCCAACGTTGGGCGGCGGGCGCGGCTCAACCTGCTCGGCGGGTCGTGGTCGCTCCGGGGCTTCCCGTTCCTCCGCGTCCGCGGGTCGAAGCTGTGGTTCACGTCGCACGAACTCCGCTTCCCGATCCTGCGCCGGCCGCCGCTCTTCCCCATCCTCGCGGGCCTCCGCGGCGCCGCCTTCGTCGACGCCGCGCACAACTGGACCGACGGCTACAACGACGTCTTCCGCGACCCCGACTACTCGCTTCTCGGACCAGACGAGGAGCTCCTCGTGGGCACGACGAAGGGCTCGATCGGCGTCGGGCTGCGCGGGAGCCTTCTCGGCGCCATCGTGCTCCGGTACGACGTGGGCTACCGCTTTACCGACGGCTTCGACTGGTCGGAGCGGAGGCCCTTCGGGCAGTTCTTCTTCGGCTACGACTTCTGATGCGGCCGTCCGTCCTCCTGCTCGTTCTCGCGCTCGCCGGCTGCTCCACGATCCAGCTCGGCGGGCCCCTCGGCGAGCCCGACTCGGCCGCCCCCGCGCTCCCGCTCGACCTGCTCTGGGAGCGGGACGCCGACGGCGCGTTCGGCCCGTCGGCCGCGCAGGTAACCGACCGGTACGTCGTCGTGGGGACGCGGAACGGCGACGTCGTGGTGATCAACCGAGAGACCGGTCGGGTGGAGGGCTCTGGTGAGTTCGGCGACAGCGTCGAAGGCCGGCTGGCCGTCTCGCCGAACGGCGAGCAGCTCTACGTGCCGACGGCGGAGCAGGAAGGCGGCGTCGTGGCCTACGACGTGCGGCGGGGCCGCCGTGTCTGGCGCTGGCTCGACGGCGGAATCCAGGGCGGCGTCGTCCGCCTCGACGCGGTCGTGGGGCTCACCACGCTCGACGGCCGCGTGGTCGGTCTCGACCCTTCGGACGGGAGCCCGATGTGGGAGCGACCCGCGTCCGAGGCCGCCCAATACCATGCCGCGCCGGTCGCCATCGGCGCCGATGTCCTCGTGGCCGATGACCGGGGACGCGTGGTCCGCCTCGACGGCGCGACGGGCACTGAGCGCTGGCAAGCCGAGGTGAGCGGGCCCGTCTACGCCACGCCGGCTGTCGATGGCGACGCGGTGTACGTCTCGACCACGCGCGGCGGCCTCGTCCGTCTCGACGCCGCGACCGGGGAGGCGGTGTGGACGGTGCAGGACGAAGCCCCCCTTCGCGTGTCCTCGGCGGCGATCGGCTCCGACGCGCTGGCGGTGGGGTTCAGCGACGGGACGGTGCGGGGGCTCGACCCGGCCACCGGCGAGGAGCGGTGGCGGCACCGGGGCGACGGCAGCGTGTCGGCGGCGCCGGCCTGGATCGGCGACCGCGTCGCGGTCGGCACGCTCGACAAGCGGCTGCTCATCCTCGACGGGGCCACGGGGCGCGAGGAGTGGTCAACCGAACTCCGGGGCCGCGTCAAGAGCGCGTTGGCCGTCGGCGGGGGGCTGCTGGTCGCGCTCGTCGAGCCGCGGCACGTCGTCGCGTTCCACTCGGCGCCATGACCCGGCTTGCGATCCTGCTCGCTGTCGCGTTCGCGATGCCCGTCGCCGCGCAGACAGCCCACGTCCGCGTCGAGGCGGATCAGGGCGAGGTCGTGGTGGACGGCGAGCGCGCGGGCGACCCGGGGGCCTGGATCGGAGTGGCCCCTGGGGAGCGAGCCGTCGCCCTCGTCGACGACGCCGACGCGTGGGACCCCCGGCGGGCAGACCGGACGGTGGCGGTCGCTGCCGGGGACTCCGTGACCGTCGTCCTCGCGTTGCCCGTTCGGCTCCGCGTCGAGACGCTTCCCATCCGGGCCACGGTCGTCCGGGAGACGGCGAGCGGGCGCGACACGCTCGGCACCTCCCCACTCACGGTCGAGACCGACGGGGCCGCCCCGGTCGTCCTCGTCGCCTCGCTCGACGGCTACGAGCCGGTCCGCCAGACGGTCGCGCCGTACGCCGAGGCGGTCACGCTCGTGCTCCCGCTCGGCGACGACGCGACGCCCCAGGCCGCGCTCCTCCCCACGCAGCGCTCGACGCTGGGGCGGACGCTCGTCGACGTCGGCATCGGCGCGGCGGCCCTCGCCGCGGGCGCCGTCGCCGTCCACTACAAGTTCCGCGCCGACGCGATCGACGACCGGTACCGGACCGAGGGCACGGCCGACTTTGGGGACGAGACGCTCCGGGATGAGGCCCTCCGCCTGGACCGCTATTCGGCGGCCGCGCTCGGCGCGATGCAGGTCGGGGTCGGGGTGCTCGCGCTTCGGTTCGTGCTGCGGTAGCCGGCCTCGAGCGCGACGGCGCCGAGGTGGGCGGGGCGGGGAGCCCATCGCGGGTCCCGCGCGTGTGTACCCTCCACCTCCCGCACTCTGCCCCGACATGCTCAAAGAGACGCTCGCCCGTGACCTCAAGGACGCCATGCGGCAAAAGGACACGGTCCGCCTCTCGGCCATCCGCATGGTCCGCGCCGCCATCCTCGAACAAGAGAAGTCCGGCGACGGGCCCCTCGACGAGGACGCCGTCGTGGCCGTCGTCGCCAAACAGGCGAAGCAGCGGCGCGACTCCATCGCCCAGTACCAGGAGGCCGGCCGTGACGACCTCGCCGAGCGCGAGGCCGCCGAGCTTGGGTACATCGAACAGTACCTGCCGGCGCAGGCGACGGACGAGGAGATCCACCGGGCGGTCCACGAGATCGTCCAGCGCACCGGGGCGACGTCGATGAAGGACATGGGCCGCGTCATGGGGGAGGCCATGAGCGCGCTCAAGGGCGTCGCCGAGGGCTCGCGCGTGCAGGCCGTCGTCCGTGAGCTTCTGAGTGGGGGGTGAACGGCCTCGATGGATTTCTGGCGCTCGTCTTGGGGCTCGGCCTCTGGCGCGGGCTGCGGACGGGCGCGCTGCTGCAGGTCGTCGGTACGGCCGGTTGGCTGGTCGGCTTCATCGCCGCGACCGCGCTGATGGGGCCCGTCGGGGACTTGGTGGTGGCCAGCCTCGGGGCGAGCCCGCGTGTGGCGCCGGTGGTCGGGTTCATCGTGGTGCTCGGCGGCGTGCTGGCAGGCCTGACCGCGGTCGCGCACGCCCTCCGCAAGACCCTCAAGGCGATCAAGTTGGGCGGCGTCGACACGCTCGCGGGAGGCGGTCTCGGGGCGCTCCGCGCTGCGTTTGCCCTGAGCGTGATGCTCATCACCACGTCGTTCTCGCCCATCCCCGGCTCGGGCCCGCTCCTGATCGACGAGGAGACGCGGGACGCTTCCGTCCTCTACGACCCCGTGCAGGCGCTCGCGCCCGAGGTCTGGTCGATCGTGCGCACCGCGACGCCGGGGCTCCAGGAGGCGCTCGCGGACAAGTTCAACTCGTGGCGGGCCGGCGAGCCGGGGGCCGTGACGGGGGAGGAGCCGCTTGAGTAAAGGGACCTCGCCTCTGATCCCCCGTCGCGTGGGGC
>JAAXJP010000028.1 GCA_012269805.1 Rubrivirga sp. | reverse complement strand
CCCCGGACCGGAGCGCGCGGGCGAGCGAGTCGTAGGCCGCCTGCGGCGACCCCGACAGGACCTGGTCGGCCCCGTCCCGGACGGCCGCTACGGCGCCCTCCCCCCGGGGGCCGACCTCCGCGACGACGAGGCCGGTATAGCCGTCCCGCCGTACGACGGACGGGACGAGCGCGGGGTCCGTGACGTGGACCTCCATGAGCCCCGCCTCGGCGAGGGCGTCGAGGGCGTCGAGGCCGGTCTCGTCGAGGAGGCGGGCCGACGGCAGCACGCGCCCTTCCCGGAGCCCGCGCACGAGCGCCCGTTCGACGTCGCCACCGGGCGTGGGGCCGAAGGGGGACGCGCCGGCAGCGAGGAGCAACGCGGTCCCGGGCGTCTGGACCCCGAGGCCGCGGGCGGCCTGGGCGCGCGCCTTGCCCGTCATGAAGGCGAGGTCCGGGCGGCCCGACGCGGCGAGCTGACGGGCGGTCGCCGTAGCGGGGCCGTCGGAGGTGGCCCGCTCCGCCTCGGTCTCCAGCGCGAGCGGGAGCGGGGCCGAAGTCTGCCACGCACGGAGCCGCTGGAGGTGGGCTTCCGTCGGACGCGGTGACACCACCACACGGCCGACGTGACCCGCGCGGACCAGCGCGTCGAGCCCCGGTGCGCCGTCGAGCGCCACGACGAGCTGGCCGAGCGCGGCATCGAGCGCGAGCGTGTCGGCGACGGCCGCTGCGGGCGCCTCCGCGCGCGCCCACGGCGCGGCGACGGACGCCTCGGGAGCGACGACGGGGACGGTGGACGAGGACCAGAGGGCCGCCCAGGCGAGGCCGACGGCCACGGCGGCCTTGACGAGAACAGACATGGGGGGGCGGGGGCCGGGGGGACGCGCCATCGTAGGGCAAGGTACCGTCCGAACGGGCCTCGGATGGGCGTCTGTTGCGAACGAGGGACCCCGCCCCGGCCGTGCGTCGGTTGGGGGTTAGCGCGGGCGGACGGTCGCGAAGCCGCCGTCGACGGACAGCGTTTGGCCCGTGACCCACCCACTCGCCTCGCGCTCGAGGAGGAACGCGAGCGCGTCCGTGAGGTCGTCGGGCTCGCCGATCCGCCCCAGCGGGTGGAGCTTCGCCGACGCTTCGACGGCCTGCTCGGTCGCCACGAGCCGGCCCGCGAGCGGCGTCCGCACCAAGCCCGGGGCGACGGCATTGACGCGGACCCCCTTCGGGGCGTAGGTCGCCGCTGCGGCCCGGACGAGCCCCTCGACGCCCGCCTTCGCCGCCGCGATGGCCTCGTGGTTAGAGAGCCCGTACCGGCCGGCCACGCTCGACATCAGCACGATCGAGCCGCCGGCCGGGTCGCGGTTGCCCTGCATCGCCTTGGCCGCCGCGCGGACGAGGTAGAAGGCCGTCTTGAGGTTCAGGGTCAGCGTCTCGTCGAACTCCTCCGGCGAGGTCGCGTGGGCCGGCTTGAGGAGGATCGAGCCGACGAGGTTGACCGCCCCGTCGATTCGGCCGTGCTCGTCGAGGGCCGCGTCGATGAGCCCCGAGACGGCGTTGGCGTCGGTGGCGTCGAGGGTGAACGCTTTGCCGCCGGTCTCGTCGGCGAGCGCGCCGAGGCGGTCGGCGTCGCGGGCGCCGAGGACGACGCGGGCGCCGCCAGAGGCGAGGTGGCGAGCAAGCGGGGCGCCGATGCCGCCGGTGCCGCCGAGGAGAACGTAGACCGGTGCGCTCAAGGCTGGAGAACGGCGTCGATGATGTGGACGACGCCGTTGTCGGCATCGAGGTCGGCGTCGGTGACCTGCGCGGTGGTCACGCCGGAGCGGACCGCGAGCCCGCCGTCCCGGTCGAGGAACGCGAGCTCCGTCCCGCCCATCGTCTGGATCGAGAGGTCCGGGAACACGTCGACCGAGAGCATCCGGGTGGGGAGCGCGTGGGCGAGGAGCGCGGCCCGCGCCGCCGCGGGATCCGCCTCGAGCGCGGCCACCGCGTCGTCGCCGAGGGCCGCGAAGGCCTCGTCCGACGGCGCGAAGAGCGTGTACGCCGTCGAGGTGTCGGCGAGGGTCTCGCCGAGGCCCGAGGCCTCGAGGAGCCGGGCGACCGTGCGAAGGCGCGGGCTCGTGGCGACGACGTCCGCGACCGACTGGCGGCCGGCGTCGGCGGGAGGCGCGGCAGTCACCGCCGTGTCGGCCGGCGCCGGGTCCGCCTCGGGCGACGGGTCGGAGCAGCCGACCGCGAGGGTCGCCAGCAAGGGGAAGAGCGGGAGGCGCATGGGCTAGAGCGAGACGAGGTCGGGGACGAAGGCGCGGAGCGTGGCGTAGAGCCGGCGGAGGGGGAGGCCGACCACGTTGAAGTAGTCGCCCTCGATCCGCTCCACGAACACGGCCCCGAGGTCGTCCTGGATCCCGTACGAGCCGGCCTTGTCACGGGGCGACCCCGTGGCGACGTACGCCGCGATCTCGTCGTCCGAGAGGTCGGCGAACGTGACGCGGGTGAGCTCGAACGTCGTGGTCTCGCGGTCGCCGTGCCGGAGCGCGAGGCCCGTCGCGACCGTGTGCGTCCTCCCGCTCAGGAGGCGGAGCGTCCGGGCGGCCTCGGCGTCGTCGGCGGGCTTGCCGAGGACCTCGCCGTCGAGGGCCACGACGGTGTCGGCGGCCAGCACGAGCGCGCCGTCGGGGGGGAGGGCGCGGGCCTTCCGGAGGGCGATCTCGGCGGCGCCGGGCCCAGGGGGCGACCCGTCGGGCCACGTCTCGTCGGCGTCGGTCGGGAGGACGTCGAACGCGAGCCCGAGGCGGGCGAGGAGGTCGCGGCGGCGCGGCGACGCGGACGCGAGAACGAGGGGGCAAGGGAGGGCGATCATGGGCGCGCGGGGGCGCCCCAAGATCGCCCGCTAGTACGCCGGGCGGGAGGCGAGCCGGCGCCCGCGCTTCTTGACCCCGACGAGCTCCGGTGCGAAGACCGTCAGCGCGAGGGCGCCGAGGTTGTAGAGCAGCCCGAGCCCGAGCGCCCAGTGCCCGAGCCAGTCCCCGTGACGGACGTAGAACGTCTCGGCCCGGTACGTCGGCACCTGGATCGGCTCGACGTCCTGGTCCATCCAGCCCGCGATCTCCTCGATCTCACCCGACGGGTGGATAAGAGCCGAGATCCCGCTGACGGTCGAGAGCACCACGGTCCGCCGCGACTCGATGGCCCGCATCCGCGTAAACTGGAGGTGCTGGTAGAGCCCGGCGGAGCGGCCCCAGAGGTCGTTGCGCGAGAGGACCACGATCAGGTCCGCCCCGTCGGCCGTGAACTGGCGGACGTGGTCGCCGAAGATGGACTCGAACCCGACCGTCGTCGCGATCTGGGCCCCGTCGGCCTCGAACAGGACGCGGTCGGAGCCGGCGGCCGACTTCGCGTCGGCGAACGGGACGGACCGCATCTGGTCGTAGCGGACCAGGGGCTTGCCCGGTCGGATGAGGATGGCCGAGTTGGCGAGGTCCCCGGGCTCGGGGGCGCGGTCGGTGCGCTCGACGCCGTCGGCCGCCGTCTGGGCGCCGGCCAGGAGCGAGACGCCTCGTGCGCCAGCCCACTGCTGGAGCCGGTCGTAGAGGAGTTGCTCGCCCCGGTCGGTCCCCATGT
>JAAXJP010000008.1 GCA_012269805.1 Rubrivirga sp. | reverse complement strand
GTGCCGCAGTGGGTTCGTGACTCGCTGTTCGACACGGCTGGGCGCCGCGTGGCCTCGGTCTTCGACGGGGCCGCGGCCCCGGGCGCCGCCGTCCGCCTCTCGGTGTCAGGGGCGGATCTCCCGGCCGGGGTCTACGTCCTCCGGGTGGCCGGCGAGACGTTCGAGGCGTCGCGGCGCGTCGTGATCGCGCGGTAGTCCCCCCTGCGGGTCCGCGGACGCACCGAGGCGAGCAGACCCGCTAGGCCGCCACGCGGCGCTGCCCCTTCGGCGTCAACTCGAACCGGGCGGCGAGCGGGTCCGCCAGCCGGAGGTAGCCCTCAGCGACGAGCCAGTCGGCGAGGGCCCGCTCCCGGCGCGGGGCGTCGGGGCCGGCGGGGCGCTCGCCGCGGGCGACGCCGTCGAGGATGGCGCGGAGGGCGCTCTCGTCGGCAGGGGTGACGGCCTCGGGCCGGTGACGGCCGAGGCACACGTCGCACCGTCCACAGCGGCCGGGCGCGGGCTCGCCGAAGTAGGCCAGGAGGTGCTGGCGCCGGCACCCGAACGCGTTGGCGTAGCGGACGACGTCGTCCAAGCGGGCGTGGGCGCGCTGGCGGCCTCGGTCGAGGGCCTTGACGTCGACGGGCGCCCTCCGGGACCGGGCCCCGTGCCACAGGAGCGTGAGGCCGGACTCGGGACGGGAGAGCTCCAAGATCTGGCGAGCCGCGAGGTAGTTGAGCCCGGCGTCGAGGCGGGCCTCCGGGAGCCCGAGCGCCTCGGCCAGCGGCGCGACGCGGAGCGCGACGCCCTCCCCGGCCTCGGGCGGGAGCCGGCGCACGAGCCCGTCGACGAACTCCCGCACGGCGGTGCTTTCGGCCTCGGCCGCGCGCGTGAGCCCGGCGCGGCCGTGCGGCAGGCGCACGCGGACCTCGCCCGGCCGCGGCGGCACGACCGTCCACACGCCGTCGGCGGCCAGCCGGTCGACGGCGGCGCGGACGAGCCGCTCCGGGCGCTCGGCGACGGCCGCGAGGCGAGCCGCGTCGAGCGCGACGGGGCCGTCGGGCTCGCTGCCGAGCGGGATCTGGCCGAGGCTCCCGGCCGCCGCGTAGACGGCCTGCACGTCGGCCGGCGTCGGGTGGCCCCGGTCTGCCATGTCGCGGGGGAGGGCCTCGGCGTCGGGGCCGAGGGCGAGCGCGGCGTAGGCCCGCTCCCCGTCGCGCCCCGCGCGTCCGGCTTCTTGGTAGTACGCCTCCAACGTCGGCGGGAGCGCCGTGTGGACGACGGCCCGCACGTCGGGCTTGTCGATCCCCATCCCGAACGCGCTCGTCGCCGCCACCACGCGGGTCTCGTCGGTCAGCCACCGTCGCTGCGTGGCCTCGCGCACATCGCGGTCGAGGCCGGCGTGGTACGGCTCGGCGGAGCCCCCCTCACGTCGGAGCCGAGCCGCGGCGGCCTCCGTCGCCCGGCGCGTCCCAGCGTAGACGAGGCCCGGGCCGGGCACCGCCCGAAACACGTCGAGCGCCTGCCCCACCGGGTCCTGAACGTGGTGGACGCTCCACGTGATGTTGGGCCGATCGAACCCACGCACGACGATGGCGGGGTCGCGGAGCGTCAGTTGCTCCAAGATGTCGCGCCGGACCTCGGGCGTCGCCGTCGCCGTCACGGCCACGACGGGCGATGGAGCCCCGGCCCCTGTCGTGAGAAGCGGGCGGGCCTCAGCGATCGTCCGGTAAGCCGGGCGGAAGTCGTGGCCCCACTCGGAGATGCAGTGGGCCTCGTCGACCGCGAGGAGCTGCACGTCGAGGCGCGGCGCGCGGGCAGCGAACAGGTCCGTCTGGAGCCGCTCCGGCGTGAGGTAGACGAGCCGGTAGAGCCCGTGCTCGGCGTCGGTCCACGCCTGGTCTGCCTGGCGCCGGCTCAGGCCCGAGTGGAGCGCGGCGGCGCGGACGCCGCGGCGGGCGAGCGCCTCGACCTGGTCCTGCATCAGCGCCACGAGGGGCGACACGACGAGGGCGAGTCCCCGCCGGGCGACGGGCGGCACCTGATACACGAGCGACTTCCCCCCGCCGGTCGGGAGGACGGCCAACACGTCGCGGCCGGCGAGCGCGGCGGCGACGGCCTCGTCCTGCCCCGGGCGGAACGCGGGGTAGCCCCAGACCTCGCGAAGGGCTCGGAGGGCGTCGTCGGGGATGTCGGCGGCCATACGGGAAGCTACCGGCTCCGCCTCGGCGACCTCACGGGCAGGGCTGCGCCGAGTCGCGAAAAAAAGTTGGGGTCCAAGGTTATGCCGGGCCTTCTGGAGAGTCTAAGCCGGTGCCGAGCGGGTTCGCTCACACGGCATCCGTGGAAGGTGGTCGCCGGCGCGGCCCGGGCCCGTGGTGGGGTCGAAGGGGCCGCGCCGGTTGTGTACCGGGACGGCACACAGGGAGGGGGTAGCTTTCCGAGGCTGCCCCCTCTCCTGTGTCTGTCCCCCGCGTCTCGGTCATCGTCGTCACTTGGAACGGGCGGTCCCTCCTCGAGCGGTTCCTCCCGAGCGTCCTCGCGACCGCCTACCCCGACCTCGAAGTCGTCGTCGCCGACAACGCCTCGGACGACGGGACGGCCGAGTGGCTCGCCGAGGCCCACCCGGAGGTCGTCGTCGCCCGGCACCCGGAGAACCTCCTGTTCGCAGGCGGCAACAACGCGGCGGTGCCGCACGCCACCGGCGACCTCCTGTGCTTCCTCAACAACGACGTCGAGGTCCCTCCCGACTGGCTGACGCCACTCGTCGCCGCGCTCGACGACCCCGACGTGATTGCCGTCCAGCCCAAGCTGCTCCAGCACGGCGACCGAGACCAGTTTGAGTACGCCGGCGCCTCGGGCGGCTTTCTCGACGCCTTCGGCTACCCGTTCACGCGCGGGCGGCTGTTCGACACGCTCGAGCCCGACGCCGGCCAGTACGACGACGCCCGCGACGTCTTCTGGGCGACCGGCGCCGCGCTCCTCGTCCGCCGCGACGCCTTCGAGGCGGCCGGCGGGTTCGACGAGGCGTTCGGGATGCACATGGAGGAGATCGACCTGTGCTGGCGGATGCAGCGGGCGGGCGGGCGGATCCGCGTCGAGCCGGCCTCGGAGGTCTACCACCTCGGCGGCGCCTCGCTGCCTCAGGGCGACCCGCGGAAGATGTTCTTCAACGTCCGCAACAGCCTCGTGATGCTGGCCAAGAACCTCCCGGCCCCCGAGTCGCGGCGCGCGCTCCGCGGCCGGCGTCTCCTCGACGCCGTCGCCGCGGCGCGGTCGTGGATCGGCGGGAACCGGGCGGAGGCGGCTGCCATCCGCCGCGCCGTGCGCGAGGCTCGCCGGCGGATTCGGTCCGTTCAGCCCCCGCCCGAGGCGGAGGCGGCCGTCCTCCCGCCCTACCGCGGCAGCGTCGTCCTCGACTATTTCCTCCGCGGCCGGCGCCGGTTCTCGGACCTGCCAGCCTCGGCGTTCCGGTCGGGGTGGGCGCCTAGCCGTCCCGTGACGTGACGACCGCCGCGATGGCCGCCAGCACGACCGCCATCCCGACCACCCCCACCGTCGACGGGACCTCGCGGAACGCGAAGAGGGCCACGGTCGACGCGAACACGGGCTCTGCCAAGCTCAGCAGGCCGATGAGCGCCGCCGGCAGGTACTTGAGCCCGTAGGCGAACGAGCCGTGCCCGAGGAGCCCCGGCCCGAGCCCCATCGCGACGGCCAGCAGCGCGACCGGAAGCGGCAACCCGAGCGGGACGCCCGCCACGAGACAGCCCACGAGACACGTCCCTGCCGCCGCGGCGTTGAGGAGCGCGAAGTACGCCACGAACGTCGTCTTCTGCCGCACGGCCCGGCCGATCAGGAGGTAGATCGACACGAGGACGGCGGCCGTGAGCGCCAGCGCGTTCCCGAGCGCCGGGTTCGGGTACACGCTCCCCCCGTTCCCCTCGCTCAGACCGATCATCACCGCGCCGACGACGGCGACCGCGATGCCCGCCGTCGTCCGGCGCGACGGCCGCTCGGACAGGAAGACGGCCCCGAGCACGGCGATAAAGATGGGGCTCATGGTCACGAGCACCGACGCACTCGCGATGCTCGTCAGCTGGACCGACACGATCCACGCCATAAAGTGGAGCCCGAGCAACACGCCCGCACCGAGCGCGAGGGCCCAGTCCCGTGCGGAGAACGCCGCGATCTCGTCACGCGACTGGACGAACGCGAGCGGCGCGAAGACCGCCGTGACCGTCAAGGTCCGCCACGCGGCGAGCGTGAGGGCCGGCG
The DNA here is from genome assembly GCA_012269805.1 of Rubrivirga sp. Taxonomy (GTDB): domain Bacteria; phylum Bacteroidota; class Rhodothermia; order Rhodothermales; family Rubricoccaceae; genus Rubrivirga. The sequence continues at coordinate 9,783 of JAAXJP010000008.1, read as the reverse complement.
CGTCGCCCGCGAGCCGGATCAGGATGGGCGAGGACCCGATGGCCAGCAGCCCGAGCGCGACGAGCGCCCAGACATGCGCCGGCGCCCGCGCCACTAGCGGATCCGGTCCATCGACCGGACCATCTCGATGTCGGCCGTCACCCGCTGGCGGGCCATCCGGAGCAGGACGTAGGCCACGATGGGCTGGAGCGCGACGAGGTAGTACCCGACCTCCGCCTGGAACGCGTCGCTGTCGAACGCGAGGTAGTACCCGACGAGGACGACCACGACGAGCGCGAGGTCGAGCCACTGCGCCGCGAGGATCACCTTCCGCTGGAGCGGCCGGCTCTTGTACAGGAACACCGCGACGAGCGCGACGAGGGCCGTGACCCCGGCGAGCGCGTAGCCGAGCGTCCCGAGCCACCCCTGCTCCTGGGCGATGGCCGCCGCCCACGTGTCGCCGAGGGCCACGAAAAGGGCCAGCAGCAGGGCGCCGGCGACGAGGTAGAGGGACTGGATGCGCTGGATCATGCGTGGATCGGAGGTCTGTACGAAGGGCCGCCCGCCTCGGAAGTCCGGTGGAACGAGCTACGCGGCGACGTGGGAGCGGACGCGATCGGCCAGCCTCGCGCCGAACTCGGCCGTCGAAGCCGTCCCGCCGAGGTCGCCCGTGAGGTGGGCCGGGTCGGAGTAGACGTCGCGGAGCGCCTGGCGGACGGCCTCCGCGGCCTCGGTCTCGCCGAGGTGCCGGAGCATCATCTCGCCGGAGCGGATGACGGCCGTCGGGTTGGCGACGCCTTGCCCCGCGATGTCCGGCGCCGACCCGTGGACGGCCTCGAACACGGCGCAGTCGTCGCCGATGTTGGCCGAGCCGGTCACGCCGAGGCCGCCGACGAGGCCGGCCATCAGGTCCGAGAGGATGTCGCCGAACATGTTCGTCGTGACGATCGCGTCGTACTCGTCGGGGCGGATGACCAGCTGCATCGCCATGTTGTCGATGATCCGGTCGTCGAAGGCGATCCCGGGGTACTCCGGCGCGAGCTCCTTGCCGACGGCCAGGAACATGCCGCTCGACTCTTTGAGGATGTTCGCCTTGTGGACGAGCGTGAGCCGCTTCCGGCCGCGGCGCTCGGCGTCCTCGAACGCGTAGCGGAGGATCCGCTCCGAGCCCCGGCGCGTGATCCGGTTGATCGAGTCGGCGATCTGGTTCCGTTCGTCGAAGTACTCGATGCCGGCGTAAAGGCCCTCCGTGTTCTCGCGGTAGAGCAGCAGGTCCACCCCCTCGAACGGGCCGTGCGTGTTCGGCAGCGTCTCGCACGGCCGAACGTTCGCGTAGAGGTCGAAGTGCTGCCGGATCCGGACGTTGATACTCCGGAAGCCGGTCCCGACGGGCGTCGTGAGCGGGCCCTTGAACGCGAGCCGCGTCTCGGCGATCGAGTCGAGCGTGGCCTGGGGGAGCGGGTCGCCGGTGCTCTCGAAGGCGCCCATTCCGGCCTCCTGGCGGTCCCAGTCGAACGCGACGCCCGTCGCCTCGACGACCTCGACGGCGGCGTCCATGACTTCCGGCCCGATGCCGTCGCCGGGGATGAGGGTTGCGGCGTAGGCCATGGGAGGTGGGGGCTGGGGACGACGTCGGTTCGCGAGCAAGCTAGCCGGAGCCGCTCCGGGCTCGGCGTGGAGTCCGGGCGAAACGCACCGCGCTCCGCCCGCCTCGGCGTCCCGGCCGGCACTCCCGCGAGACCGCCGAGGCGGACGGGGCGACGCAAAAAACCGGGGCGCCCCGTGAGGAGCGCCCCGGTAGAGTCGATCGGGCCCGGCGGGCTACTCGGCCTCGCGCGTCGTCGAGTAGTTGACGCGGAGGGCCTCGGCCTCGCGGAGCTCCTGCTGGACGTCGTAGAGCAGGCCCGTCTCGACCTCGCGGTCGACGCGCATCGAGACGATCGTCCGGGGCTCCTCGCGGAGCGCGCGGTACATGGCCTGCCGGATCTGCGGGAGGTCCCGCACGATGGCGTCGTCGATCTGGACAGCCGGCTCACCCGTGCCCGACTCGAGCTTCTCGGGCCCGATGTAGACGTACTGGATGAGCCGCTTCTGGTCGATCTTCTCGATGGCCTCGGCCTGCGGGATCGACACGTTGACGAGGAGCTCGGTCTCCCGGAGCACCGTCGTCACCATGAAGAAGATCAGCAGCATGAAGATGATGTCCGGCATCGAGGCCGTCGGGATCTCCTGCTTCGTGCCGGCGCTCTTCTTCTTGAAGTGGGCGGACATGGCGTGGGGGGCGTGTTGAGTACTGCGGGTTGAGTCGGAACCGGCGGGCGGCGGTCAGGCCGCCCCGCCCGGCATCACTCAATCGGGGTCCGGCTCGGCGAGGGAGATCTTGAGCGGGAACCGCTCGGCGATCTCGTCCTCGGCGTCCTCGTCGAGGCGGGCCTTGTACTCGCCGTAGGTCACGCCGAACTCCTGACGGGCCGCCTCGTCGCGGACCTCGTTGTAGGCCGACTTGATCTCGTCGAGGACCGCGATGTAGCGCTCGTACGAGAGGCCGCGCTTGGTCTTGAACGACGTGACGGCCTTGTCGGGCGCGGTCGAGAACTGGGGCTCGCGGCCGTTGTTGAGGATGTGGCGCTTGACGATGTCGCGGATGGCCGCGATGTTCGTCACCTCGTTGTCGATGAGGACCTGTCCGTCCGCGTTGACGAGGACGTTGAGGAGGTTGCGCTGGTTGATCTCCGGCGGCTCGACCTCGTCCTCGAGCGGCGGCGGGAGCTGCATGTAGATCCCCTTGTCTGCGTTGATCGTCGTCGTGACGAGGAAGAAGATCAGCAGCAGGAACGCGATGTCGGCCATCGAGGCCGACGGGATCTCGGCGTCGCGCTTGTTACGCTTCTTGAGGAGCGGCATGGGTTTGCGGGAGGGTCCGCGGGGAGAACGAGCCGCCGGCGTCGGTCGTGCCGAGGCCGGCGGGGCAGATCCGGGGGCCTAGGTGAACAGGCTCCGGGCGCCGGAGATGAGGAGGGCGACGAAGCCGGAGAGCGCCGTGAACAGCGCCGTCGCGACTGCCGCGCCCTGGGCCGTCCCGTCGACCGCGTAGGCGACGACGAAGATGACCAGGGGGAGGGCGAAGGCGGCCAGGCCGAGCTTGCTCTGCTTGAGCGTGTTGCCGGCGTTCTTGAGCCCGAACCCGATCATCATCAGGACCGAGAGGCCGATGATGATGAGGCAGAGCCAGACGAGGGCGGTAACCATCGGGGGGTGGGGTCTGGGAGAGGCCCGGGGGCGACGGCCGTTCTGCCGGCGCCCGCGGGCCGAGGCTTACGAGAGGTCGGTCTGGGTCAGGTCGTCGCCGGTGCCGAGCTCGCGCTTCGGGTCCGGGAGCGTGGCCCGCGTGCGGCCCGAGAGGGCCGGGCGGCCGATCGACATCATGGCCAGCGAGTCGATGAGCTCGACCGAGGCCTCCTCCATGTCGGCCGTGATCCGGTCGATCTTGGAGACGCAGTAGTTGTAGAACACCTGCAGGATGATGGCCGCGATGAGGCCGAAGACCGTCGTGAGGAGGGCGATCTTGATGCCGTTGGCGACGAGCGACGGCGAGATGTCGCCGGCCTGCTCGATCGCGTCGAAGGCCTCGACCATGCCAATAACGGTCCCGAGGAACCCGAACATCGGGGCGAGCGAGATGCCGAGCGAGAGCCAGACGAGGCCGCGCTCGAGGAAGCTCATCTCGATCGAGCCGTAGGACACGACGGCCTTCTCGACGGCGTCCATGCCCTCGTCGAACCGCGTGAGGCCGGCCTGGACGACGGAGGCGACCGGACCGCGCGTGTTGGCGCAGACGTCCTCGGCGGCCGAGACGCCGCCGTTGTCGAGGGCCTCCTTGACGCGGGCCATGAACTTGGGCGCGTTGATGTCGGCCCGGTTGAGCGAGAGGATCCGCTCGAAGGCGATCGCCAGGCCGATGATGAGCGTGATGAGCACGGGCCACATGTACGGGCCGCCCTCGTTGAAGCGGAAGACGAGCTCGTTGGCGAAGCCGCCGGAAGCGGCCTCCTGCATGAGGAGCAGGGCGGAAAGCGTCATGGGTGAGGTACCTCGGGGGGTGGAGAAACGGGTGGGGTCTGGGAGGCCGCGCGTGCGGCCTTCGGGAGCGAGCGAGAGGGGCGGCGCGTCGGCGCCAGACGGGACGCCAATATCCGTTCAGCCCCCAGGAATGTCAACGCGAGGCGAAGGACCGCGTGCGGACGCCCCCAACGTCCCGGCCGTCGCCCCCTAGACACGCGGGCCCCGGGAGAGTTGCTCCCCCGGGGCCCGCACGGGTGTCCGTGTCCGTCCGCCTCGGCCGCGCGGCCGAGGCGGGGCGGGTCAGCGCGTGGCCTGGGCCAGCGTCACGGCGTCGCGCCAGTGGGCCATGGCCTCGCGGAGGGCCGGGTCGATCTGCCCGACGACCGGGTAGAACGCGTCGGCGCTGAAGAGGCGGCGGGCCATGAACGCCCGGATCCGCGTCTCGATGTCGGCGCGCACGGCGAGGGCCTCGCTCCGGACGAGCACGTCCTCCGCGTCGTCGTCCGGCCGCGTCGTCACGACGGGCGTCCCCTCGGCCTCGACGAAGTCCAGGAACCGCTCGAAGTCGGCGTCGCTGAGGCGGAAGTCTTGGACAAAGTCCCGCTGGCGGTCCTCCCACTGCTCGCGGAAGGCGTCGCCGCGGCGCTCGAGGTCGACGCGGGCGAACGCGTTGTCGAGGTTCTTGCCGATCACGGTCCGCAGCGCGGGCGCCAGCGTGTCGACGGCGACGATGTAGTCGGGGAGGATGCCGCCGCCGCCGAAGACGGTCCGCCCGCCGTCGGTCCGGAAGACGAGCGAGTCCGGGACCTGCGCGCCGAACGCGCCCGCGTCGACGGCGCCGCCACGGGCCAGCAGGTCGGCCTCGAGGCCGACCTCCTCGCGGAGCGCGCGCTTCGACTCGAAGTAGTCCTCGTCGCTCTCGCCGACGAAGTACGGCGTCTGGATGAGCCGGCCGGACGGCGTGTAGTACCGGCTGACGGTCATCTGGAGGACGCTCCCGTCGGTCATCGGGAACTGCTGCTGGACGAGGCCCTTGCCGAACGTCCGCCGGCCGATGAGGTAGGCCCGGTCGTGGTCCTGGAGCGCGCCGGCCACGATCTCGCTCGCGCTCGCCGAGTTCTCGTCGATGAGCACGATGACGGGGCCCGACTCGTAGATCCCACCGGCCGTCGCGCGGTACTGGCGCCGGTTCGACGAGTGCCGGCTCTCGGTGTAGACGATCATCTCGCCCGAGCCGAGGAACTCGTCGGAGATCTCGTAGGCCTGCTCGAGGAGGCCGCCCGCGTTGCCGCGGAGGTCGAGGATGAGCCGCTCCATGCCCTGGGCCTGGAGGTCGCGGATGGCCGCCCGCACCTCGTCGTGGCTCGTCCGCGCGAACCGCTGGAGCTTGATGAGGCCCGTCTGGTCGTCCACCATGTAGGAGGCGATGACGGTGTTGAGCGGGATGCGGTCGCGGATGATGCTGTACTCGAGCGGCTCGCGGTAGCCCGGGCGCTCGACGACGATGTCGACGGACGTCCCGCGCGGGCCCTTCAGCCGCTCCTGCACGCCGTCCTGGTCGATCCCGACGGCCGTCTCGCCGTCGATCTCGACGATCCGGTCGCCCGGCTGGAGGCCGGCCTCGTCGCTCGGCCCGCCGGCGATGGGCATCAGCACGACGAGCGTGTCGGCCTCCTCGATCCCCTCGACGAACTCGTAGTAGATCCCGACGCCCTCGAAGCTCGCGTCGAAGCTCTCGCGGACGCGGCGCATCTCCTCGGACGAGATGTAGATCGAGTGGGGGTCGAGGCTGGCGAGCATCCCCTCGATGGCGGCCTCGGCGAGCTCCGACGAGTCGACCTGCTCGACGTAGGAGCGCGTGATGTACTCGTAGGCCTCCTCGATCTTGCGGACCTGCTCCATCTCCTCGGAGGCGGACTCGGCGTCCTGGACCTGGACGCCGACAAGGAGGGCCATGGCGAGGGCGCCGGCGCCGAGGATCGGGGTAAAGCGGGATCGAAGCATGGAGGCGGGGGAATCGGGGAAGGCCCAACGGGCGGGCTCGGCCGGTAGTGCCGTACGGCAGAAGGCATCGGCAGTTCGCAGCGCTGTCAAAATAGGGGACCGCGCGTTCCGACCTCTCCCACCTCGGCACCGAGGCCGACGGAGCCGGCGCGGTGACAGTTGATGACAACCCCGGACCGCGGCCTGACAGCGGCCGGCAGCGCTCCCGCTAGCTTGCCGCCGTGCCCGCCTCCCCGCCCCGCGCGCTCCGCCGACTGGCGGGCGCCCTCCTCGCCCTCGCCGTCGTGCCCGCCGGCGCGTTCGCCGTGCTCCAGGGCCAGATCCAGAGCGAGAGCGAGCGGCGGCTCGCCGAGATCCGCGACGAGCAGCTCGACGGCCTCCTGTTCTCGGTCAACCAGAACGCCTGGGACGTCGCCGCGACCTGGGCCGACCGGCTCGAGCGGGCCTCGGTCTCGTTCGCGCCCCCGCCCGACTCGGCCGGGGCGGACGCCGCCGAGGCCTTCCTCAACGCCACGCCGGCCGTTCGGTTTGTGATGGCCACGGACCCCGACCGTCGGGCCGCCCACTACTACGGAATCCCGGCCCCGGCCGGGCTCCGGGACTCCAGCGACTCGACCGGTTTCGGGCCGTACGCCCCGTACGCGACCGGCGCCGCGGAGCTCGACCTCCGGGAGACGCTGCCGGACACGCTCGTCGACCGCCTCGTCGCCCAACTCGACCAGGGCTACCGGAAGCTGGAGCCGGTCGCGCTCGAGGGCGGCGGCCTCCTGCTCGTCTTCGCGGCGTACCCCGTGAACGACTCCGGGACGCGGATCCTCGGGATGGCCATCGACCCGGTCCCGCTCGTCGAGGCCGTCGTGATGCCGAAGCTCCGGGAGGTCGCGCGGGGCGGCGTCGGGTTCGGGGTGTTCCGCGGGACCGACGCGCAGCCCATCGCGGCGACCGCGCCCATGACCTGGGACGACGTCGACCGCTCCCGCCAGCTGTGGCTGCTGCCGGCCCACGCCGTCGGCGCCCGCGTCGGCGAGGGGTCGGTCGAGGCCGCGCTCCGCCGGCGGATGCTCCAGAGCCTCGGGCTCTTCGCGGGCGTCAGCCTGATCCTCGGCGTCGGGGCCCTCTTCGCGTGGCGCGGCGTGCGGAAGGAGGTCGAGGTGGCGCGGCTGCGGGAGGACTTCGTGTCGAACGTGAGCCACGAGCTCCGCACGCCGCTCGCGCTCATCCGGATGTACGGCGAGTCCCTCGCCCACGACCGCGTGCCCGACGAGAAGAAGCCGCGCTACTACGAGACGATCGTGGCCGAGACCGAGCGCCTGAGCCGGCTCGTCGGCAACGTCCTCCACTTCAACCGGTTCGAACGCGGGACGGCGCGCGTCGACCTCCGCCCCCTCGACCTCGGCGCGCTCGCGGCCGAGATCGGCGAGCGCTACCGGCCCGTCGTCGAGCGCGAGGGGTGCGCGCTCCGCCTCGACCTCCCGGGCACCGCCCTCCCCGTCCTCGGCGACCACGACGCGCTCGCCGAGGCCCTCGTCAACCTGATCGACAACGCCGTCAAGTACGGCGAGGGCGGCCCGGTCGAGGTCTCCGCCCGGCGCGCCGACGGCCGCGCGCTCGTCGAGGTGGCCGACCGCGGGCCCGGCATCCCGCCCGCCGACCGCGACCGCGTGTTCGAGCCGTTCGTCCGCGTCCAGCCCGCCAGCGCCGACGGGCTCGTCCACACGGCCAAGGGGACCGGTCTGGGCCTCGCCCTCGTCCGCCGCATCGCGGAGGCCCACGGCGGCACGGCGACCGTGTCCGCCCGCGACAGCGGCGGTAGCGTGTTCCGGATCTCCCTCCCGACCCATGCCTGACCTCCCGATCCTCGTCGTCGACGACGAGCGCGCCATGCGCGAGGGCCTCTGCGACAACCTCGAGTTCGAGGGCTACGCCGTCGAGCAGGCGGCCGACGGCGAGGAGGCGCTTCTGAAGCTTCGCAACGGCGCGTACCGGCTCGTCGTCCTCGACGTGATGATGCCGAAGCGGTCCGGCTTCGAGGTCCTGCGCGAGGCCCGCGCGGCCGGCGTCGCGACGCCCGTGATTCTCTTGACGGCCAAGGCCGAGGAGTTCGACACGGTCCGCGGCCTCGAGTTCGGCGCCGACGACTACGTGACCAAGCCGTTCGGCCTCGGCGAGCTGCTGGCCCGGATCAAGGCGGTCCTCCGCCGGACCGAGTCCCGGCCCGACGCCAGCCCCGCCCGCGGAGTCATCGAGGTGGGCCGGCTCCGGGTCGACCTCGGGACGTACCAGGCGACCTCCGACGGCGAGCCCGTCGCCATGACGCACCTCGAGGTCGAGGTCCTCCGCCACTTCGCCGCCCGCCCCGGCGCCGTCGTCTCCCGCGACGACCTCCTGGACGAGGTCTGGGGCCGCGACGTGGCGCCGACGGCCCGGACGGTCGACAACTTCGTGCTCAAGCTCCGGCAGAAGGCCGAGCCCGACCCGGCGCAGCCGCGCCACTTCCTGACGGTCCACGGCGTGGGCTACAAGTTCCTGCCGTGAGGTCGCGTGGTCCCCTGCTCGCGGTCGTCCTGCTGGGCGCCGCCGCCCTCATGACCGTCGTGATCGGGACCGTGGCCGACCGGCTCAGCGACTGGGAGGAGCGCCCGAAGGACGCCCCCTGGGACGACCCGTGGAAGGCGAGGCCGCCCTCGCCCGACGACTGGACGACGGTCCTCGACCTCGCCGGCACGTGGGACTTCCGGATCGGCGACGCCGAGCGCTGGGCCGACGGCCGCGAGCGCGGCGGGTGGGACCGGATCGCCGTGCCGGGCGCGTGGGAGGACGACGGGTACCACGGCTACGACGGCTACGCGTGGTACCGGACCTCCTTCACGCTCGACGCCAAGGCCGCCGACGCGCTCCGCCAGACGCCGTTCCTTCTCCTCGGGCGCGTCGACGACGCCGACGAAGTGTGGCTCAACGGAGACCCCATCGGCTGGAGCGGGCGGATGCCGCCGATGTACCAGACGGCCGCGTTCGGCTTCCGCACCTACCGGATCCCGCCCGACCTCCTCCGCACCGATGCGCCGAACGTCCTCGCCGTCCGCGTCTACGACGCCGGCCTCGAGGGCGGCATCCTCGAAGGGCCGGTCGCGCTCGCAGTCCCGACCGCGCAGAACCCCGAGGGCGCCCCCGTGGTGGCCGACCTCTCCGGCGACTGGCGCTTCTCGCCGGGCGACGGCGACTGGGCCGCGCCCGACCACGACGACGCGCTCTGGGACACGCTCCGCGTGCCGGCGACCTGGGAGTCGCAGGGCTACACCCAGCTCGGGCACGTCGCGTGGTACCGCAGGTCCGTCCGCCTCGACGCCGAGGCGGCCGGGGCCGACCTCGTCCTCGTGCTCGGCGCCGTCGACGACCTCGACGAGACGTTCGTCAACGGTGTCCGCGTCGGGCGCACGGGCGACGTCGAGGGCGGGCAGATCCGGGGCGACGAGTGGCAGATCGAGCGGGCCTATCCCGTGCCGGCGTCCGTGCTGCGGGAGGGCGAGAACGTCGTCGCCGTCCGCGTGATCGACGGGCCGGTCGACGGCGGGATCTACCGCGGCCCGGTCGCGCTGATGACCCCCGAGGCCTACGCCGAGCGCCGCCAGCGCGCGGGCCGTGACGACTGATGACACGACGCCGACCGCCGGTGACGATCGCGGGCGAGCAGGTGACAACGTGTGAGGGCCAGATCTCGAACCTGAGTCATCACTCAGC
>JAAXJP010000096.1 GCA_012269805.1 Rubrivirga sp. | reverse complement strand
CTCGCACGGGACCGGGCCGGCGCTGCCGGAGTGCGTGCCCTGGAGGCTGGGCACACCGACGATCGCGACGTCGTAGCCCTCGTAGCGGGTCTGGAGCTCCTTCACGTTCGGGAAGCTCGCGACGCACGGGCCGCACCACGTCGCCCAGAAGGTGAGCACGACGACCTCGGCGGCGAGGCCGAGGACGTCGTCGACGAGCGCCTCGGCGCTGGCGACCTCGACGAGCGGGAGGTCCGCGCCCGGGCTCGGCTCGGCGGAGGCCGCCTCGGTGGTCCCGTCGGCGGGGTCGGTGGCGCAGCCGGCGACGGCGAGCGCGAGCAGGGTGAACCAGAAGGGGGACGCAGTCAGAAGAGAGCGCATGGGTCGGGGGCGAGTCGCCGGCACAACGCGCGCCGGCGGGGCGAAGTGCCGCTAGGGGGCCGGGATTCGTTCGATGGGCACACGGCCCTCGGCGAGCGCGTCCGCCAGCACGCCCCACGCGACGAGCCCATCATCGGACCGGGGCTCGAGGAGCATCACCACGAGGCGCCCCAGGGGCTGGTCGACCGGGACGATCAGCGCCCCCTTCCCTGCCGCGTCGTCTGAAGCGGGCGCCCAGGCGCCAAAGACCTCCTGCATCCGGACGTTCTGGAACGCTCGCTCGGCCGTCCGGACACTGTCGAGGCGGAACGCCTGACGGTCCCCCGGGGGGACGCCGGCGCGGCGGTAGGTGATGCCGTGGGCGTCGAGGAGGTCTGCCACGCGCTCTCGGACGCTGCCGCGCACGACGTAGAGCGCCGGCGCCGTCACGCTCTCCGACGGCGCGAACCGGACGTAGGCCGGCATCCGTTCCGCCTCGTGGACATCGCGGCGCTCGTACATCGGCGCGCCCGTCACCGGATGCGCGACGGTGTCCACGGCGCCGAGCAAGACGTCGACGGGCTCCGGCAGTGCGTCCCACGTCGCGCGGACGGCGACCCGTTCCCCTACTACCCGCTCCCGGTCCGCCTCGGCGACCCGCCGGCGGACGTGCGCGGCTTCGGCCCACGTCCGGTCGAGGATCTCCTCCACGAACCGCCGCGTGACCGCCACGCGCTCGCGGTACGGCGCGTAGCTGTAAGCCTCCGACAGGATCCCGTACCGCCCCCGCACGCCGACGTAGTTCGAGGAGTAGCGGGGCTGCGGGCTGTACGAATACCACCCGCGCGGGACGGAGACCGGCTCCCCGAAGGCGCCCGGGACGTTGCCGTAGTGCCAGATCGCGAAGTCGTCGGCCGCCAGGACCGAGTCCGAGATCGCGGGCAGCCAGCGGTCCCACAGATCCGCGTCGATGCCCTCGGGCGTGTTGGGCGAGAGGCCCGGGGCGTAGGTGAGGTGGTACCCCATGAACGTCCCGTTCGTCGTGTGGAGGTCGACGACGACGTGCGGGTCCGCGTCGCGGATGAGGCCGACGAGCGCGCGCGCTTCGGGCGAGGCGAGCTTGACGAAGTCGCGGTTCAGGTCGAGGCCCTGGGCGTTGGGCCGCTGGCCCATCCCGTCGATCGGGCCGAGCTGATACGGCCGGGTATCCAACCCGAAGCGCTCGTTGCCGTCGGCGTTGTAGATCGGCGCGATCATCACCACCAGCGAGTCGGTCCACTCGCGGTGGGCGCCGCCGGCTACGTCGCGGAGGAGCTCCAGCATCGCGTCCTTCCCGGCCACTTCGCCAGCGTGGATGTTCGCGAACACGAGCACGCGCGTTTTGCCCGTCCGGCGGACCGCGCCCGGCGAGGCGTCCGGTGCCCCCCACACCACGAGCGGGAGCGCGCGCGCCTCGGCGGTCTCCCCGAACGTCCCGAGGCGGACGCCCTCGGCCTCGGCGGCGACGCGGTCGAGGACGGCCCGGACCTCGGCGTAGGTCGAGGTGCACCGATACGCACAGGCCTCGGCCGGCGTTTGCCAGCCTGCGTTGGAATCGGCGGTCGAGGACGACGTGCCGCAGCCGACCGTGACGAGGGTCAGGGCGGCGATCCAGAGTCGGGTCACGAGACGGGGTCGATATCGGAGTGCGTGGCCGAGAGGCGCTTCACCATCCAGCGGTTGATCCCGTAGAGGACGGCCAGCGCGATGCCCCACTGGACAAGGCACGACATGGCGCTGTAGGGCTCCAGCGGGTCCCACCAGCGGCTCGTGAAGCTGGCCGTCGTGGCGAGGTAGAGCCACCAGCCCAGCAGCACGATGGCCTGGAGCGGGATCGCGTACTGGATCCACACGACCCAGAGCTTGGGGATGCCCCAGTCGGACGGCGTGGCGACCTCCTGGCGGAGCGCCTCGGCCCCGTGGCGGATGACGGCGAGCGCGATGAACGCGCCCGAGAGCATGAGCGCGACGCCCCACACAAAGTCCTGGTTGCTGAAGAACTGGTCGGACAGCGCGCTCGGGACGCCCACCAGGAACGCGACCACCCCGACGCCGACGACGGCCTTGGGCCGCGGCGCGCCGAGGTCGACCACGACACGCGTCGACAGTTCGATCATCGAGATCAGGCTCGACAGCGCGGCAAACGTCAGGGCGAGGAAAAACAGGATCGCGAGCGGCGCGCCGAGCGGCATCTCCGAGAACAACGCCGGCATCCAGATGAACGTGAGGCCCGTCCCCCGCTCGCCGCTCGTCCGCATCACCTCGAGCACCTCCGGCTGCGTCATCTGCGGGCCGAGGACGGCGAACGCGATCCCGAAGATCATCGTCCCCGCCAAGAGCGAGACCGTGTTGTTGCCGATCCCCGTGATGACGGCGTTCCGGACGACGCCGTCCTCCTTCCGCATGTAGGCGGCGTAGGTCAGGATGAGGCCCCAGCCGGCGCCCGTGTCCCAGGCGTTCTGCGTGAGGGCCTCCAGCCACGTCGCGGCCGACGACAGCGTGCCCCAGTCGGGCGTGAAGAGGTACGCGACGCCGGCCCCGGCCCCCGGGAGCGTCACGGCGCGGACGACCGCGAGCACGACGATCACGAGGAGCGTCGGGACGAGCACCTTGTTCGCCCTCTCGATCGTCGAGACGCCGCCGCGGACCGCCAGGACGCCGAGGCCCATCATCAACGCGTGGAGGACGATGGGCCAGGGCGAGGCCTGGAACGCGTCCCACGCCGCGAGTGAGGCGTCGCTGGTGACCGGCAGGCCGGAGAGCGTCGAGGTCGTGACGTAGTAGGCGCACCACCCGGCCACGACGCTGTAGTAGCACATGATGGCTGCCGCCACGAACGCGACGAACGCGCCGAGCCAGGCCACCTTCCCGCCCGCCAGCTTCGCGAACGTCCCCACAACGCCCATCCGCCCGCGCTGGCCGAGCGCGTACTCGGCGATGATGAGCGGGAGGCTCCACGCCACCAGGAACACCAGCCAGGCGACGAGGAACGCGCCGGCCCCGTCGTCCCCGGCGTTCGAAGCGGCGATCCGCGGGAAACGCCAGATGTTGCCCGTGCCGACGGCGATCCCGAGCACGCTCAGGATGAGGCCCCAGCGGGACGTGAAGCGGGCAGAGGACGAGGCGTCGGCGGGCGTGTCGGGCATGCGGCGGGGCTAGGAGCGCCCTAGGCCGGACCAGTCGGCCGCGCCGGCGGGGCCGACTGGTCCGGCCT
>JAAXJP010000435.1 GCA_012269805.1 Rubrivirga sp. | reverse complement strand
GTCCATCCCGTGGATCGCGGGCGTCGGCATGGTGCTGGCGGCCGTGTGGCAGGCCCTGCAGGTCGGCGACGTCGGCACCGCGTTCGAGGGCCAGGTCTTCGTCGGCGGCGCGGCGGCGATCGCCAACGTGATCGTGCTCGTGGGCGCGGTCCTGAGCGTGGCCCTCACGGTCCCGTACCTCTCGCGGATCGGGCGGAACTACGGCGAGGTCCACGGGCTCATCCTGTTCGCCACGGCCGGCATGATGACGCTGGCCTCGGCCGGCAGCCTCGTGACCCTGTTCGTCGGGCTCGAGACGATGTCGGTGTGCCTCTACGTCCTGACCGGCCTCGTCCGGGAGGAGTCGACGGCCAACGAGAGCGCGCTGAAGTACTTCCTCCTCGGGGCGTTCTCGACGGGCTTCTTTCTCTACGGCCTCGCGCTGCTCTACGGGGCGACCGGCACGATGCAACTGGACCTCCTGGCCGAAGGGCTCGCGGTGACCGGCCGGACCGGCCTGTTCCTGGCGGGCGTCGGGCTCCTGCTCGTGGGGTTCTTTTTCAAGGTGTCCGCCGTCCCGTTCCACATGTGGACGCCCGACGTGTACCAGGGCGCCCCGACGGCCCTGACCGCCTTTATGTCGACGGCCTCGAAGGCCGCCACGTTCGCCGCGCTGGCGGTGGTCCTGGCCCGCGCTCTCCCGCCGGAGCTCGTCGACGGGACGGTCCAGCTCACGCTCGCCGCCGTGGCTGCGATCACGATGGTGGCCGGCAACGTGGTCGCGCTCGTCCAGTCGAACGTGAAGCGGATGCTGGCCTACTCGTCGGTCGCCCACGCCGGCTACATCCTCGCCGGCCTCGCCGCCGGCACGGCGGCCGGCTACGGCGCCGCGCTGTTCTACCTGCTGGCCTACACGCTCATGAACGTCGGTGCCTTCGGCGTGATGGGCGCCCTCGAGTGGGACAACGAGCAGGGCGCCGACCAGGACCTCGACAGCCTGGCGGGCGTCGGCTACCGCAAGCCGTTCCTGGGCGTCGCGATGGGCGTGTTCATGTTCGCCCTGACCGGCTTCCCGCCGCTCGCTGGGTTTATCGGCAAGTACCTCGTGTTCGCGGCGGCCGTCGACGCCGGTCTCGTGTGGCTGGCGATCCTGGGCGTCCTCGCCTCGGTCGTCTCGGGCTACTACTACCTCCGCGTGCTCGTCGTGATGTGGATGAAGTCGCCGGATGAGGCGCCGGACAACGCGAAGGTCGAGTTCCCGGTCGCCCGCGCGACGGCGGCCGTCGTCGCGGTCTGCGCCATCGCGCTCCTCGTGCTCGGCGTCCTGCCGGCCGGCGTGATCGACGCGACGGCCGCGGCGTTCGGCGTCGACGCGCTCGCGACGGTCGCCCCCTAGCCCGGCCCCCGGGGACCCGCGCGCCGGGCCGGTCGTCCTAGCCGCATGACCGACCTCCTCCGCGAGTACCTCCCGACGGCGCCCGACCTCGGGCTCTACGTCGCGCCCGACATCCCGGCCTCGAAGCTCCAGGCCGCCCTCGCCGACTACGCCCCGGGGGTCGACCCAGACGACGTCGTCGCGCTCTACGACGCGACCCGCCTCGGCTCGGCCAAGGACGGGGCCGTGTTCCTCGAGGACCGGCTCGTGTTCCAGAACAACGACCTCCAGCCGGCGCGGACGGTCCGCTACGAGGACGTCGTCGGCGTGCGGTCGAAGCGGAAGCTCCTGGGCGGGCGGGAGGTGCAGATCGACCTCAACCGGGCGCGGGCGACGGTCACGGAGACGCTCGACTTTTCGGGCCAGCCCGGCGCGGCCGAGTACGTGGAGCGGTTCCTCCAGCAGGCGCTCGTCGTCGGCGCGCGCGCCTCGCAGCCCCCCGACGACCCGACGGCGGGAGGCGCCACGGACCGCCGGGCCGTCGAGGCCGCGCTCGACCGGCTCGTCGCCCTCGGCCGGCTCGCCGAGGCGGACCGGGCCGCGATGCTGGACGTGCTCGACTAGGGGAGGGGCCGGCTCGCGGGGAATCGCGCAGCGACCGCGAAACGGTGACCGCGACGACGGGTTGAACCGGCACCTTCTCTCCCAACCCCCATCCCCATGGCCTTCGACCTGCCCCCGCTCCCGTACGACTACGACGCCCTGGAGCCGCACATCGACGAGCAGACGATGCGGATCCACCACGACAAGCACCACGCCGGCTACACCAGCAAGCTCAACGCGGCCCTCGAGGGCACGGAGTGGGCGGACCAGCCGATCGAGGAGACGCTCGCCAACCTCGACAGCCTGCCCGAGGACAAGCAGACCGCCGTCCGCAACAACGGCGGCGGCTTCCTCAACCACGGCATCTTCTGGACCACCATGAGCCCGAACGGCGGCGGCGAGCCGACCGGCGAACTGGCCGACGCCATCACCGAGACGTTCGGCTCGTTCGAGTCCTTCAAGGAGCAGTTCGCCGAGGCGGCCAAGACGCAGTTCGGCTCCGGCTGGGCGTGGCTCGGCTACGGCAAGGCGGAGGGGCTCCACATCCACTCGCTCCCGAACCAGGACAGCCCCGCGATGCACGGCCACATCGGGCTGCTCGGCATTGACGTCTGGGAGCACGCCTACTACCTCAAGTATCAGAACAAGCGGCCCGACTACGTCGAGGCGTGGTGGAACGTCGTCAATTGGGACGAGGTGGACCGCCGCTACCGCGAGGCAAAGGCCCAGATGGGCTAGCCCCCACTCCGTCCGCCTCGGCGTGACGCCGAGGAGAGGGTCGGAAGCCCTTTTCTGCACGCGCCCTGCCCGGAGGCCCCGGGCGGGGCGCGTAGCTTTTCCGGCCCTTCGGATCGCCCTCTCGCATGGAGCCCCTCCTCTTCGACCACGACGTCGAAACCGTCGTCGGCAACGGCCGGCTGATCGCCCGCGTCCGTGCCGGGTCCGCCGAGTTCGTGTTCGCCGGCCCCGCCGCCGGCACCCGCGTCCTCGTGGATGGCCAGCCGGTGTCCGAGCTCGACGTGCGGACGGTCGTGCTGCCGGGCCGCGTGCGCTACGAGGTCGCCGGGCGCGGCGCCCTCACGGCCGCCGCCCAGCCCGACGCCGCGCTCATGGTCCTGCTCGTCGAGTCGGAGGCCGACGCCGCGTGGGCGCTCGAGCTCTGGGACCCGGAGGCCGACGCCGAGGCGGACGAGGTCGACCTGAGCGGGGGGGAGGCGAGCGTCTGGACCCCCGAGCCGCAGCCGGTCGAGGCCGACGACGCGGGCGACGCGACCGGCACGCTCCGCGTGTCGATGGCGGCGGGCGGCCGGGCGGCGTTTCTCCTCGGCGACGAGGCCGCGGCGGCCCGCCTCGGCGACCCGTTCGAGGCGGTCGAGGCGTGGGCGGCCGATACCGCCGAGCGCGGCCTCCGGCTGCGCACGCCGTACCCGGAGCTCGACCGGGCCGTCGAGTTTGCCAAGGCGCACCTCCGGCTGGGCTACGCCTGGGAGCCCGACGCCGACGGCCGGCCGGGCGGCGACGGCTCGAAGATGGTCTGCGACATCTTCCGCTGGCGCGACGTGTGGAGCCGGGACTTCGGCTCCGGCTTCGGGCCTGGCGGCGTGGCCGCCGGCCTTCTCAATGCCGTCCTCGCCACGCTCGACTACGAGGCGGCGCGCCACACGGCGCACGACCCGGCCGGCCTCAAGGTCTCCGACGACACGAGCCAGGGCGGCTCGGCCGAGGGGCTCGGCTGGCTGATGAAGCTCGTCTGGCGCGTCTACAAGCACACCGGCGACCGCGACTGGCTCGAGCGGATGACGGCCGCCTTCGAGCCCTGGATCGAGGTCTGGGTCGCCCGCGACGCCGACGAGGACGGCCTCATCGCCGACGTCACGGAGTGGATGGACCACAGCCGATTCCTTCGGCTCCCCGAGGGCCAGCGGACGCTCTACTCGAACGCGCTCTACTTCGCCGCCCTCCGCCGGATGGGCTACGTCTGCGAGGCGCTCGGGCGCGACGACGACGCCGAGCGCTACCGCGACCTCGCCCTCCGCTCCCGCCAGTCGATCCACGACGCGTTCTGGAACGAGGCCGGCTACTTCAACAACGCCGTCCAGTGGGGCGTCCCCGACACGGCGCTCATGCTGGCCGACAACGCCATCGCGCTCGTCGAGCGGATCGCGAGCCGGAACGAGCGGTACCGGACGCTCGACACGATCCGCGAGCGGTCCTGGCGGCCCTTCGGGACCGTGACCACGGACCTCCCGATGCGGTACGTCCCGGCCGACAACGACCACAACGGCCGCGTCTGG
Organism: Rubrivirga sp.; assembly: GCA_012269805.1. Classification (GTDB taxonomy): domain Bacteria; phylum Bacteroidota; class Rhodothermia; order Rhodothermales; family Rubricoccaceae; genus Rubrivirga. The sequence continues at coordinate 9,832 of JAAXJP010000435.1, read as the reverse complement.
CCGTGGTGGATGGCCCTCGAGGCGAAGGCGCGGTTCCAGAACTTCGACGCCGACGGCGGCCTCCACGTCCTCTCGAAGATCGTCGACACCTTCCACTGGCCGACGCTGCCGGGCCTCTGCGAGGAGTACCTCGAGCCCGATGACGGCGCCCAGGACGACGTCGTCGGGCACGCGTTCATCACGGGCTCGGGCGCGCTCCTCGACGCGGTCCAGTACGGGCTCGTCGGCCTCAGCATCCGCGAGCCGGGCGAGCGGCGGATCCGCCTGGCCCCGGCCGTCCCGCGCTCGTGGGACACGTGGGCGGCCGACCTCGACCTCGCCGCGGGCCGGCTGAGCTACGAGGAGTCCGTCGACGGCGTCCGCATCGTACTAGACGGGTGCGCCGTCGAGACGCTGGAGCTCCGGGTCCCGCCGCGCGAGGCGGTCGAGATGGTGACGCTCGACGGGGCCGAGATCGAGCCCGAGGCGGAGGAGGACGGGGCCAGCGCGACCCTCCGCTTCGAGCTCACGCCCGGGGCGCGCCAGGTGGTGGAGGTGGCGTACGCGCCGCAACGCGTGTGGAGCGGCGAGCTGGCGATGCCGCCGCTCCCGCCGCCGGCCCGCGTCGCGCGCCCGCTCCTGATGGACGAGCCGCGGCTCTTCGCCGACACCCTCCAAGACTTCGTCCGCTCGGCGGTGAGCTACTTCGGCCGGCTCCGCCACGTGGCCGCCCGCGAGATCGGCGACCTGGAGGGGGAGGGCGACCTCCTCGTGATCGTCGGCAACGAGCTGCCGTACCGGACGAAGCGGCGGAGGTCCGTGACGGCGATGGTCGAGGACTACCTCGGCCGCGGCGGCTCGCTCCTCCTCCTCGGCCCGCGCTTCCCGCGGATCGACCTCGAGAACCACTACCACGGCGGCGCGCAGATGGGCGGCCACGCCGGCATGTTCTGGTGGAAGGTGTGGTCCGACGGCCACTGGCAGGACTACGACCCGCGCGACGACGAGCTCCTGGACCACCCCGAGCACAAGGGCACGGTCTACTGGGGCGACGGCCCGCTGTTCGCGGCGTGGGAGCACGGCCTCGGCCTGTTCGGGTTCGAGACCGACTGCCGCGGCGTGTTCGACGTCGAGGGCGGGGTCGTGGACCCCGACCAGCGTGTCGAGGTCGTCTACACCGACTGGACGGTGCGGAAGCCGTGGACGTTCACGCCCCTCGCGTTCACCGAGCGCGAGCACCAACTCGTGACGGGCCCGAGGCGGGAGCGGTACCCGTGCGCGGCCCTCTTGCAGAACGAGGACTCGGGCGCGCGGATCGTGGTCGTGGCCCCCTCGGTGTGCTCGCGGACGGACCTGCTGCACCGGATCCTGTCGCACGTCGCGGCGCCGGCCTGAGCGGACGTCCGGTATCCCGGCCCGGGCGCTCGACGCCGCCAATGCGAGAGTACGATGAGAGCGCCGACTGGTAGGCCCCGGCGCGGAACCCCGACGTCGGCGTGCCCGAGGGCGGGGGCCGCGCCGTGATACGTCCGCCTGGCGCGAGCGTCCTCGACCTCGGGTGCGGCGACGGCGTCCCGCTCTCGCGTCTCCTCCTCGGCCGGGGGATGGACCTGGCCGCCCTCGACAGCTCGGCCGAGATGGTGAGGCGCTACCGGGCCAACCTCCCCGGCGTCCCAGTCCAGTGCGTCCGAATCGAGGACGCGCGATTCCCGCCCGCGTCGTTCGACGCCGTCGTGGCCTGGGGCGTCCTGTTTCACCTCGCCGAGGCGGACCAGGCCGCGGCGATCCGGTCCGTCGCGACGTGGCTGAGGGGCGGGGGGCAGTTCCTGTTCACGTCGGGGGCCATCGCCGGCGTGACCGAGAGCCAGATGGACGGCGTGACGTTCCGCTACGTCTCGCTGGGGGCCGACGCCTACCGGCACCTCGTGGAGGGGGCCGGGATGCGCTTGGCCCACCACCGTGCCGACGCGTGGGGCAACCACGTCTACGTCGCCACGAAGCCGGCTGGACCCGCCCGCCTCACGGGCGAGGCGGGCGGGGTCAGTCGCCGGTGAGGAACGAGCGGAGGCGCCAGCCGTCGCCGTCGTCCCAGAACGTGGCGCGGTAGCCGACCGGGCTGAGGGCCGCGTCGGCCGCGACGACCGCGCCGGTGCCGTCGGGGAGGGTGACCGGGTGCCAGCCCTCGTCGCCAGGTGCCGTCGCGGGAAGGGCGATGGCGGAGAGCCGGGCGACCTCGGCGCCGTCGGGCCGGTCGTACGCCGGGACGTCGCGCCCGGCGACCACGACGGTCGAGTACGGGTCGAGCGTGTCGGGCCAGAACCCGGCGACGAACGGGGCGACGACCGCCCCGTCCTCCTCGACGCTCCCGTTGTCGAGAACATGGTCGAGAACCGTCCAGACGGGCTCCTCGGGTGACGCCTCGAACCACGTCTGCGCGAACTCCTCGGGACCGCCCGCGCCGTCGCCGAACGAGAGGCGCGCGTCGGCGGCGACGAGGTCCAGGAGAGCGGCCGTGTCGCGGCGGGCGACGACCGCGCGGAGCGTGTCGCGGAACGCGGCGAAGCCCGTGACGGCCGTGCCGTCGTCGATCGGGGTAAAGTCGCCCGCGTAGGTCGGGGCCGCGGGCGGGGCCTCGGGCTCGGCGGCGTCTGGCCGGCAGGCCGCGAGCGAGAGGGAGAGGGCGAACAGGACGGCGCGCATGGGGCAGGGGGGGAGCACGGAGCGCCCCGAAAGATCGTCGCCAACCCGGACCTTCCCGCGTTTTCCTCCCCGAATTGGGCTCCGAGGACGCACCTTCCGCCTCACCATTTCCCTCCGCACTCCGATGGACCTCCAGCCGCTCCTCGACGCCGCCACCTTCAACGACGACGGGCTCGTCGCCGCCATCGCCCAGGACGACGCCACCGGCGACGTGCTGATGCTCGCCTACATGAACCGCGAGACGCTTCAGATGACGCTCGAGACGGGCGTCATGACGTACTGGAGCCGCTCGCGCCAGAAGGTCTGGAAAAAGGGGGAGACGAGTGGGAACGTCCAGAAGGTCAAGTCGGCCTACGTCGACTGCGACGGCGACGCGCTCCTGTTCCGGATCGAGCAGGTCGGCGGGGCCGCGTGCCACACGGGCCACCGGAGCTGCTTTTACCGCCGTGTCGAGGACGGCGAGCTCGAGACGGTCGGCGACCCGGTCTTCGACGCCGACTCGGTTTACAAGTAGCCGCCCCCGCCCGCCTCGGCGCCGCGGCGGGCGACCCGGGGTGGTGTGAGGGCGACTCGGCGAGCTGCCCTTCCGGTCGAAGACGGCCCTACGAGCGGACGATCTCGATCGGCTGGCCGGACCAGCCGGGGAAGAGGGCGTCGCCCGTCGCGATCCCGAGGTGCGGGCCGGCGACGCCCGCGAAGAGCGCTCGGAAGTCGGTCGTGACGGGCAGGTCGCGGCCGTCCTCGAGGGCGTCGGGGTCGAGCGCGAGCGGCTGGCCGTGCACCTCGCCGCCGCAGACGGCATTGCCGAGGACGAACATGGCCGAGGCCCGGCCGTGGTCGGTCCCGCCCGTCCCGTTCTCGGCGACCGTCCGGCCGAACTCGGTCATGGTGAGGACCACGACGTCGTCCTGGAAACGTTCGAGGTCGGTCCAGAACGCGGCGACGCTCCGAGCGAGGTCGGCGGCGCGGCGGGCGAACGAGCCGGTGTCGCTGCCCTGGCGGGCGTGGGTGTCCCACCCGCCGGCCTCCGCGAAGGCGACCTCGAGCCCGACGTCGGCCTTGACGAGCTGGGCGATCTGGCGAAGGCTCTCGCCGAGCTCCGAGCGCGGGTACTCGGCGCCGTTCTCGGGGCGGTACCGGTCGAGGCGGGCCTCGTCGAGCAGGCGCGCGGCGTCGAGCCCCTCGCGGCCCGCGTCGCTGAGGAGGTCGCCGGCCGTCTCGGCATAGAGGGCCTCGAGGCTCTCGCCCGTCGCGGCGAGGGCGCCCGGCGCGAGCACGCCGAAGTCCTCCAGCTTGGCGACCGCCAGCGCGGGCGCCTGGCCCCGGAGCGACAACGGCAGCGCGGGCGTAAGGGCGACGGCCTGGAACGGCGTCGCGGGCTCGTGGCCGAGGAGGCCGGTCGCGCGGTTGAGCCAGCCCGTGTCGGCGCGCTTGTCGCCGGGGCGGCCGGTCTCCATAAAGTCCTGCGCGTCGAAGTGCGACCGCGTCGCGACCGGCGAGCCGACGCCGTGGACGACGCCGAGCCGGCCCTCGCGGTACAGGTCGGCGAAAGGGGAGAGGGCGGGGTGGAGACCGTAGCGCCCGTCGAGGTCGAGGAGCTGGCGCTGCGGGTCGAGCGCGAGCGTCGGGCGGAGGCGGGCCAGGTGGGGGTCCGACAGCGGCTGGACCGCGGCGAGCCCGTCCATCGCCCCACGCTGGAACACGGTGACCAGCACCTTCCGGCGGCGGAAGAGGGCCGACGGCGTCGCCGAGGCGGCCCGGGTCAGGAACGACGGCACGCCGCCGACGCCGGTGGCGAGCAGGGCGAGGCCGCCCGAGGAGAGGAAGGCGCGACGAGAGAGCATGGGGGCGCGGGGCTACTGGCGCTGGAAGGCGGGCGAGCCGAGGACGACCCCGACCACGAACGCCGCCGTGTCGTCGGCGTCGAGCGGCGCGTCGGCGGTTTCGGCGAACACGCCGTCGTCGTCGAGGGCCGGAGCCGTCTCGGCCTCGGCGCGGGTGGCCGCCTCGGCGACGCGCCGGGCGAAGGCGGGCTCGCGGACGATCGGCCGGAGGAGCGCGACCGTGGGCTCCGGGTCACGGCCGGGGAGGAGCGCGCCGACGTAGGTCCGCAGCGCGGCGTCGACGGACTCGGGTTGGCGACCGCCAGTGAGCGCGTCGAGGTCGGGCCGGGCGCCGCGGACGCGGCCGGCGGCGAGCCGGAGGCCGAGGTTCATCCGGGTGAGGAGCAGGCCGGCGTTGACCCAGGCGGCGGCGTGGTCGGGGAAGCCGGTCGGCGGCTCGGCGTGGAACGGCGGCTCGCCCATGTCGCGGAGCGGCCCGAGGATCCCGCGGACGTCCTCGACGTCGGCGCCCGTCGCGCGGGCTGCGCTGGCGACGAACTCGAACGGCGTCTTGACCTTCGACGGCGCGCCGTCGGGGCCCGAGCGCGCGGCGTCCCAGAACGCGCGGTCTGCGACCAGCGCGCGCATCACGGCCCCCAGATCGCCGTCGGTCCGGCGGAAGGCGTCCGCCAGCCGGCCGACGAGCCCCTCGTCGGGGTCGTCGTCGACGAACCGGACGGCCAGCTTGTGGGCGATGAGGGACGCGGTGGCCTCGTGCGCCGCCAGGAGGTCGAGCACGTCCTCGCCGTCCTCGATCCCACGGCCGCCGGGGAGCGCCCGGCCGAGGACCGTCTTGGGCGCGGCGTCGTGCCAGTTCGGGCGGAACACGAACAGGCCGTCGCGCACGAGCGGGGCGCCGCGCGACTCGAGCCGGGCGAGGCCGGTCTCGACCTGCTCCATGGCGTCGGGGTCGCCGCGGTTCGGGATCACGGACCAGCCGGTGAACGCCCGCGCGACGGCGACCACGTCGGCCTGCGAGTACCCGCCGTCGACGCCGAGCGTGTGCAGCTCCAGCAACTCGCGCCCGTAGTTCTCGTTGATCCCGCCCCGCCGCGGCGCGCGCCCGAACGCGACGGGCGTGCCCGACGGCGCGCGCGACTGCCAGTTGTCGAGGTACGTCAGCATCGCCGGGTGGCGGGCCGTCGCGCCGAGGAGGTCGCGGAACCGGCCGAAGACGTGCGCCCGGATCGCGTCGCGCTCGTACGTCGGGACGGTGAGGATCTGCCCGCCGCGCCCGTCGACGTTGAAGTGGTTGAACCAGAAATCGGTGAGCACCTCGCGGAGCTGGGCGCGCGCGTGGACGGCCCGCGTCAGCTTGGCGCGGATGAGGTCGCGCCGGAGCTCGGCGACGCTCCGGATCTGGCGCTGGTCCATCCACGCCCGAAGCCGGTCGCGGACCTCGGCGTCGCGCGGGCCGTAGCCCTCGGGCACGGCGCCCTCGGCGACGGCCCGGCGCAGCGCGAACGCGGGCGTGAGGTAGCGCGACGTGATCTCCTCGGTGGTCCACGCGAGAAGGTCGAGGTCGGCGAGCCGCCGGTCGAGGTCGGGGTCCGAGGCGGGCGGGGCCAGCTGCTCGTCGACCCAGGACTCGACGCCGCGCCGGGCGACCTCGGCGGCCTCGCCGGGCCGAGGGCCAAAGGCGAGCCGGTTCAGCGCGTGCGCGGCGGCGGCCTCGTCGGAGAGGCCGGCTTGGGCGTACGGGAGGGGGGGGGCGCGCCGCATGGACTAGCGGAGGGTGTGATCGGTGTATGTCGCGTCGGCCCGGAGGGTCACGAGGTAGTTGCGGAGCCGACGCCGCTGGCGGACGGTGAACGTGGTCTGGGACCGGGCGGGCAGGTCGAGCCCGCGGACGCGCGCGTACCGCACGTCGTGCGTAAACCGCCCGCCCCGAGGCCGGTCGCCCTCGACCCGAAGCCGCAGGAGGCGGGGCGCGCCGGACCGCGTGAACCACGCCTCGGCCCGGCCCACCCGTGCGTCGAAGGCGACCCGCCACGCCGCCACGCCGCCCTCACGGTCGGCCTCGACCCGGTCGGGCTCCGCGGAGCCGAGGAGGGCGACGGGCAGGGGCGGCGGGGCGTGGACCTCGCGCCCGGCGGGGCCGACCGCCCGCTGCCAGCGCTGCCCCTGGCCGCGCCCGCGGTCGGGCGGCACGTCGCGCCCGTTGACGCGGACGCGGTCGAGGTCGCGCTCGGGGCGGCCCCGTGTGTAGCGAATCCGCCCGTCGGCCTCGACGACCGTCCGCCCGCGGGGCCCGTCGATCGTCCACTCGGCCTCTTCCCGCGCGTCGATGCCGGCGACGCCCTGCGCGGCCTGCCGCCAGTCCGCCCGCCACGCCTCGACGACGGACGACGCCGAGGGCTGGGCGAGCGCGGGGGCCGCGACGAGGAGGAGCAGGGCAAGGGCGAGGCGCATGGGCGGGGGGAAGCAGGGTCAAGAACGCATCGGCGCGGCGGGCCGTGTCACAGAACCGTGGCGACTCCGTCCCGCTTGTGCGCCTCCGCCCACGGACGGGGACCCGCGCCTAGCTTTCGGCGTCACCCCGCGCATGATGTCCCCCGCCTCCCTCCTCGTCGTCGAGGACGACGACGACCTCCGCCAGACGCTCGCCCGCCGCCTCTCGGACGCCGGCTACGAGGTCGCCACGGCCGCCACTGGCCCCGACGCGCTCTCCGCGGTCCAGGAGAACGTGCCGGACCTCGTGGTCCTCGACGTGATGCTGCCCGGCCTCGACGGCGTCGAGGTGTGCCGCCGCCTCCGCGCCGAGCACCCCCTCCTTTACATCCTCATGCTCACGGCCCGGGCCGACGAGCTCGACCGCGTCGTGGGCCTGGAGGTCGGGGCCGACGACTACGTCACGAAGCCGTTCAGCCTGCAGGAGGTCGTCGCCCGCATCCGCGCCGCGCTCCGCCGCGTGCGGACCGTCCGGGAGCAGCTCGCGAGCGGCCCGGTGGCCGACGGGGAAGAGCCGATCACGGCCGGGGAGCTGACCATCGACCCGGTCCGGCGGGAGGTCACGGTCCGGGGGGAGCCGGTCCACCTGACGGTCCGGGAGTTCGACCTCCTGCTGTTTCTCGCGCAGCACCCGGACCGCCCGTTCACGCGCAGCCAGCTGCTCCAGCAGATCTGGGACATCTCGTACGAGGGCTACGACCGGACGATCGACAGCCACGTCCAGCGCCTCCGCGCCAAGATCGAGGCGGACCCGGGCGACCCGCAGCACGTCCGGACGGTCTGGGGCGTGGGGTACAAGTTCAGCGGGGAAGACCACTGACCACGGACCACGGACCACCGGGAGGTTCGGGCGGACCGCCGTCCGCGGTCCAGCGTCCGCCGTCCCGGACGCTGTTCTGGCGGGTCGCCGGCGTCCTGGTCGGGGCGCAGGTCGCGACGGCGCTGCTGGCGGTGGTGCTGAGCGGCGTGTTCGCGCAGGGCCGGAGCGCGGAGTTGTTGGCCGGGACGCTCCGCCTCCGCCTCGACGCCGTCGCGGAGGAGGTCGAGGCGCGCGCCGAGATCGGCCCGTTCGGGACCGTCGAGATCGGCGACCGGCTCCGGTCGGACCTGGGGACGCGGTTCCCCGATCCCCTGGCGCTCCTCGACGAGGCCGGCGCCCCCGTGGAGACGTTCGGTGAGGGGGCGGCGCCCGACGTTCCGGCCGGCGCGCTCGACGCGCTCGACGCGGGCCGCGTGGCCGTCGAGCTCGACGCGCCCGGCGGGGGGTGGGGGCTCGCCCCGATCCTCGCGCCCGACGGGCTCCCGGCCGGCGCGCTCCTCGTCCGCCCGCTCGCAGAGACCGTCGCCGAGGAGCGGGCGGGGACCCTGCGCGCGTTCTGGCAGGCGACCGCCGTGACGGTCCTCGTGGCCGTGGCGCTGGCGCTCCTCCTCGGCGCGCTCTTCGCGTCGCGGCTCCTCCGGCCGGTCCGCGACGTCACGCGGCGCGTCGAGCGGCTCGGCGAGGGCGACTACGCCGACCGGCTGCCCGAGGCGGGCGACGACGAGCTGGGCCGGCTGGCCCGGGCCGTCAACGAGATGGCGGCGCGCGTCGAGGCGAGCATCCAGTCGCTCCGCGACACCGACCGGCTCCGCCGCGAGCTCGTCGCCAACGTCGGGCACGACCTTCGGACGCCGCTCGCCGCGCTCCGCGTCACGCTCGACGAGGCCGAGCGATTCGCCGGCGAAGGGCGGGCCGACGACGTGACCGACGCCGTCGGCGCTGCGCGCCGCCAGGCGGAAGGCGCCGCCGCGCTCGTCGCCGCCCTGTTCGAGCTGTCGGTCCTCGACCGGCCCGACCAGGCGCTCCGCCTCGGGCCCGTGCCGGTCGGCGAGCTGGTCCGCGACGTGGGACGCCAGCACGCGCGCGCCTTCGACGCCGAGGGCGTCGCGTTCGAGGTCGGCGCCCCGGCCGGCCTGCCAATCGTCGAGGCCGACGGGGCCCGGCTCGTCCGGGCGCTCTCGAACCTGCTCGACAACGCGCGGCGCCACACGCCGGCCGGCGGCACCGTCCGCCTCGGAGCCTCGGTCGAGACCGACGCCGGGTTGGTCGTGCTGTCCGTGGCCGACACCGGCGAGGGCATCACACCGGACGTGCTGGAGCACGTGTTCGAGCGGTACTACCGCGGCGAGGGGCCGCGGACGCGCGGGACGGGCACCGGCCTCGGGCTCGCCATCGCGCGGGCCGTCGCCGAGGCGCACGGTGGGACGCTGTCGGTTGAGAGCGCTCTGGGCGACGGGACGACGTTCCGGTTGGCGCTCCCGCTCAGTCCAGCGCGTAGCCCAGGAGTGTGAACGTCGGTTCGGTCCCGGACGGCGAGCGCTGGAGCTCGAGGGAGAACGTCCCCCGGCGCCCGACGCGGAACTGGTCGGGCGCGTCGACCGGGACGTGGACGCCGAGGGACACCGGGTCGGGGGGGACCGGGTACTCGGCGGCGAGCACGAGCGTCGCCTCGGCCGCGCACAGGATCAGCTGGTCTCGGGGGCAGGGCCGGACCTCGGCGACCGACGCGTGGAGGTTGTACCGGCCGGGATCGGCGGCGAGGAGCTGGTCGAGGGCCACCTCTGCGTACTCGCCGGGGCCGGGGTACGTCGCCTCGACCGAGTCGCAGGCAGCGAGGGGGAGGAGGAGGGCCAGGGCGAGCGTGCGCATCGGGGCGTGAGCAGGGTGCCGGAAGGTGAGGCGCCGAGGCGCTCGTTCGAAAGGCCGAAGGGAGCGCCCGGGGAGGAACGGCCACCCCACGCGTACTTTCCGCCGGGCCCGCCCCGTTCCGCCCCTCCAC
>JAAXJP010000344.1:443-3601 GCA_012269805.1 Rubrivirga sp. | reverse complement strand
GCCTCGGCCTCGAAGGCGACGAACGACTCGACGAGGAGCCCGTCGCTAGAGGCCAGCGCGTCCCACGCCGCGTCGACATCGGCGGCCGTGCGGCACGTCGCGTTGCCGTAGCCGTCGTACGAGCCCTCGAACTGCTTCAGGACGGCCGCCCCGAACCGCTCCACGGCCGACCGCGCGTCGTCGCGCGTGGCGGCCAGGACGTGCGCGGGCTGGGGAAGACCTGCCGCGGCGTACGCCTGCCGCTGTCGGCCTTTGTGGCGGACCGTCTCGAGCGTCCCCACGCCGGGACGAAGGCGCACGTCGGGGGCGACCTCGAGGAGCCGGTCGGCCGGCGCCCACTCACTCTCGACCGTCACGGCGTCGCACCCGGCGGCCCAGTCGCGGAGGACGGCTGGGGCCTCCCAGTCCGCGACGGTGACGCCGGAGAAGGGGAGGCCGGTGCCCGTCTCGCGGTCGGAGAGGATGCGGACAGGCACGCCGAGGCGGGCGGCGGCGAGCGCCGTCATCCGGCCGAGCTGGCCGCCGCCGAGGATGCCGAGAGTGGGGAGGGCCACGAAATCAGGAGGGGGGCGCCGAAAGCTACCTGGAGAGATCGCGCCGGGGGCGACGCACCGGTACGTTTACGGACTCGCGCCGGAAGCGTACGTCGTCCGGGCGGTCGGGGCCGAGCGTGTAGCGGCCGTCCCCTGCCCGTCGTGCGGTAGCGACCGCGCCCGCCTCGGCACCGAGGCCGGGAGGGTCGCGTCCGGCGGACTTTCTCCGCTCGGCCCGGCACGGCTGTTGCACTCGACGCGTTGGTACGGTGTCTCCCCGCTCCCCCGTGACCGCCCGTTCCCTTTTCGCCGCCCTCGCGGTCGTCCTCGCCAGCGTCCCCGCGCTCGCCCAGCCCACCTACACCCGTTGGGCGCTGGCCGATTCCATCGACGCCGTCCTCAGCGACGGAGACTTTACGCCCGGTCGCTGGGGCGCCCACATCGTCGACCTCGAGTCCGGCGAGGTCCTCTACTCGCGCGACGCCTACGCCCCGTTCATTCCGGCGAGCAACATGAAGCTCGTCACGACGGCCGCCGCGCTCGACGCCTTCGGCCCGGACCACCGACTCGAGACCCGACTCTACGGGGCCGGCACGGTCGCCTACGGGACGCTCGACGGCCCGCTCGTGGTCCGGGGGGCGGGCGACCCGGCGTTCGCCGGGCGGCGCTACCGGACCGAGCTCCGAGGGGTGTTCCAGGCGTGGGCCGACAGCCTCCGCGAGCGCCGCGTCCGGACCGTGTTCGGGCCCATCTACGTCACCGACGACGCCGTCCCGGATCCGGACGACTACTTCGTCCGCTCGCTCGTCGACGCGCTCGTCGACGCGGACATCGAGGTCGTTGACCGGACGGTCCGGGTCGTGCCGCCCGAAATGCTCCCACGTCCCGGCACCTGGGTCCGCCTCGCGTCGCACCGGTCGCCTCCGATGGCCGCCCTCGTGCGTCTGACGAACGAGGACTCGGACAACCTCTACGCCGAGCGGATGCTCTGGGCGACGACGGCGATGGCGTACCCGGGGGGCGTGCCCCACTCCGAGCTCCGGGCGGCGGCCGTCGGGTCGTTCCTGCGGCGGATCGACGTCGACCCCCGGATGGCCATCGTCGCCGACGGGTCGGGCCTCTCGCGCGAGAACCGGCTCACCCCGGCCGGTGTCGTGGAGCTCCTCACGGTCATGCACGGGCACCCGTCACGGGCCACCCGCGAGGCGTTTCTCGAGTCGCTCCCGGTCGGCGGCATCACGGGCACGCTCGAGCGGCGCTACCGGTGGGGCGACGCGCGCGGCAACGTCCGCGCGAAGACCGGCTACATCCGGGAGGTGCGGACGCTCTCGGGCTACGTCACGACGGCGGCCGGCCGCGAGCTCGCGTTCTCGCTCATGTGCAACGGGTACCGCGTCCGGACGAGCCGGGTGAACCGCGCGCAGGACGCCGTGGTCGAGCTCCTGGCCGACTTCGAGGGGCGCCCGGTCGGCGGCTGACCCCGCCCGCCTGGACGCCGAGCCGGGACGGCTCGGCAGGGGGGCTCCCTGGCCTCTGGGCCGGGTGGTATCCTCCGGTCCGCCCGGCGCCCGCCGGGCCGTTCGAGGCCGTGACGTGCCCGCCACGTCGCGGCTTTTGTGTTTCGTCCCCACCTGTTGCACCTTATGTCCCCCCGGGTCCTCGTCGCGCTCGCGGCCCTCGTCCTCGCCCCTTCGGCCGTCGCCCAGTCCGACGCCGAGCTCCAAGCCCTCTACACCGACTTCCTCACCGGCCAGGGCGTCGACAGCTTCGTCGACTCCGACGGCGACGTCCAGTTCGACCGTGACGGCCGGTCGTACTACATCGGGACGAACAGCGGCGACCCCAGCTTCTTCAACGTCGTTCTGTTCAACGTCTGGCCCATCGAGTCGGCCACGGAGCGCGTCACGGCGCTGAACGCCGTCAACGAGGTGAGCAAGGAGCTGAAGGTCGTCAAGGGCTACGTGACCGATGACGACAACGTGTGGCTGGCGTGCGAGCTGTTCGTCGAGGCCCCCGCCGACTTCGCCCCCGTTTTCGACCGATGCCTGTCGACGCTGGAGACGGCCCTCGACCGGTTCGCCGACGCGATGTAGTCGGCTGCCGGCTCCGCCCGCCTCGGTGGCTCCGCTCGGTGGCTCCACAGGAGCGCCGAGGCAGACGGGGCTAGACCTCCTCGGTCTCCGGCTCGTCCTCTTCGACCTCCTCGTCGTCGCCGTCGTCGTCGCCCGACGCCAGCTGGTCGAGGTCGATCTCGCGGACGTTGAGGCCGAGGTTGCCCTGCGTCTTGGCCCGCTCGAGCTCCTCCGCCACGAACTTTGCCGTCGGCGTGTCCGCCTCGGCGAGGCCCTCGGGCGGGCCGGCGTAGAGGATCCGGCCGCCGCCCGCGCCGCCGTCCGGCCCGAGGTCGACGATCCAGTCGGCCTGCTTGGCCACGTCCGTGTTGTGCTCGAGGACGAGGCCGGAGTTGCCGCTGTCGCGTAGCGCCATGGGCGCGCCCCCGAGGCGGCGGTGCGTGGCCTGACCCTCGCCGCTGCCCGCAGGCGCCGCAGCGACGACCGCGGCGGCTCCCTCGAGCCTGGCAAGGACGGCGACGTGGTGGTGCTCGACGGCAGCCCGATGGAGGTC
>JAAXJP010000344.1:0-433 GCA_012269805.1 Rubrivirga sp. | reverse complement strand
CGACGAGCGCCTGGAGGACCAGCAACAGGTGGCGGACGTCCTCGAAGTGGAGGCCCGTCGTCGGCTCGTCGAGGATGTAGAGCGTGTTGCCGGTGCCGGGCCGCGAGAGCTCCTTCGACAGCTTGATCCGCTGGGCCTCGCCGCCCGAGACCGTCGTGGCCTGCTGCCCGAGCCGGATGTAGCCGAGGCCGACGGCGTCGAGCGTCCGGAGCTTCCGCGCGATCCGCGGCTGGTTCTCGAAAAAGCCGAGGGCCTCCGAGACCGGCATCTCCAGGACCTCCGCGATGTTCTTGCCCTTGAACCGGACCTGGAGCGTCTCGGCGTTGTAGCGCTTGCCCTTGCACGTCTCGCACTCGACGTAGACGTCCGGGAGGAAGCTCATCTCCAGCTTGACGATGCCGGCGCCCTTGCACGTCTCGCACCGCCCGCCCTT
>JAAXJP010000124.1 GCA_012269805.1 Rubrivirga sp. | reverse complement strand
GCCTCCGAGCGTCCGTCGGTCCTCTTCGACCTCGCGACGGCCCGGCTCGCCCGGCGGAAGGTGCTCCTCCCAGGCGTGACCACGCTCGCCCGGCTCGTCGCGCGTGTCCGCGCTCGCGCCGCCGAACGCCTCTACGACGCCCTCGCCCAGATCCCCGACGAGGACGAGCGGGCGGAGCTCGACGCCCTCCTCGCCGTGGACCCCGAGGAGCGGACGAGCGCGCTGGAGAAGCTCCGCCGCGCGCCCACCCGCGTCAGCGGCCCGGCCCTCGTACGGGCGCTGAGTCGGGTGGACGAGGCCCGCTCGCTCGGCGACTACGCCGACCGCCTCGCCGCCTCCGGCGTGCCCCGCGCCCGCCGCGACGCCCTCGCCCGGTACGCCGCGACCGCGTGGGCGCCGACGATCGCGCGGATGCCGGACGCCCGGCGGACGGCCACCCTCGTCGCCTTCGCCGAGCACGCGCAGGCGGCCACGCTCGACGACGCGCTCGACCTCCTCGGGCTGCTCGTCGACGACCTCTTCCGGAGCGCCGAGCGACGGGGGAACCGGGAGCGGCTCCGGCGGCGGGCCGAGTACGACCGGGCCTCGCTCCGGCTCCGCGACGCCGTCGACGTCCTGATCGACGCCGCCCGGTCCGGCGACGTGCGGGACGACGGGCGCATCCTCGACGACGTGTTCGCCGTGGTCGGGCTCGACGACCTCGCCGAGGCGTCGGCGACCGTGGGCGAGGTCGCCCGCGACGACGGGGACCCGTTCCGCGAGCACCTCGTCGCCCGCTGGCGGACCGTCCGGCACGTGCTCCCCCCGCTCCTCCGGACGGTCGCGTTCGGGGGCGCCCGGTCGGCCTCGCCCGTCCTCCGAGCGCTCGCGTTCCTCCGCGAGCTGGAGAGCCGCACGGGGCGGCCCGCGATGGGCGAGGCCCCGCTCGCGGTGCTCACGCCGGGGTGGCGGCGGCTGGTCCTCGCGGGCGGCGATGGGCCGAAGCGGAAGCCGTACACGCTCTGCGTCCTCGACGAGCTCGTCCGCGCGCTCCGGCGGCGGGACGTGTTCGTGCCGGGGACCTCGCGCTACGACGACCCGCGCCGGAAGCTCCTCCGGGGCGAGGACTGGACGAGGACCCGCCCCTCGGTCTGCCGCGCACTCGGGCTCTCCCGGAATGCGGACGACGAGATCGCCGCGCTCCAGGCCGAGCTCAACGCCGCCTATCAGCGGACGGCGGCGGGCCTGGAGGCGAACGACGCGCTCCGCGTCGAGCGCGAGCGGGGCCGGGACCGCCTCGTGGTCACCCCGCTCGACCGGCTCGACGAGCCTGAGAGCCTCGTCCGGCTCCGGACCGCCGTCCAGGCGCGGATGCCGCGCGTCGAGCTCCCGGAGCTCCTCCTGGAGGTGGAGTCGTGGACCGGGTTCGCGGGCGCGTTCACCCACGCGAGCGAGGGGGCCGCCCGGGCCGAGGGGATGACGCTCAGCGTGTGCGCCGCGCTCGTCGCCGAGGCGTGCAACGTCGGGCTCCGCCCGCTCGCCCAGGCCGGGACGCCCGCGCTGACCGTGCGGCGGCTCTCGTGGGTGCTCCAGAACTACGTCCGGGCCGAGACGCTGACCGACGCGAACGCGCGCTTGGTCGACTACCAGGCGACGATCCCGCTGGCACAGGCGTGGGGCGGGGGCGAGGTGGCCTCCGCCGACGGGCTCCGGTTCGTCGTCCCGGTGAGGACGCTCAACGCCGGGCCGAACCCGAAGTACTTCAACCGCGGGCGCGGCGTGACGTACTACAACTTCACGAGCGACCAGATGACCGGCTTCCACGCCGTCGTCGTCCCCGGGACGCTCCGGGACTCGCTCTACGTCCTCTCCGGGCTCCTCGAGCACCAGACGAGCCTTCAACCCCGCGAGGTCGTCGCCGACACGGCCGCCTACAGCGACGTGGTCTTCGGGCTGTTCCGGCTCCTCGGGTACCAGTTCAGCCCGCGGCTCGCCGACCTCGGGGACGCGAGGCTCTGGCGGATGGACCGCACGGCCGACTATGGGCCGCTCCAGGGCGTCGCGCGCCAGCGGGTGCGGACGGAGCTCGTCCGCGATGACTGGGACGACTTGCTGCGCGTGGCGGGCGCGCTCAAGACCGGCGCCGTCGGGGCGCACGAGGTCATGCGCATCTTGCAGAAGGGCGGGCGGCCGTCCACGCTCGCGAAGGCCGTCGGCGAGGTCGGCCGCGTCGCGAAGACGCTTTTCCTCCTCGCCTACGTCGACGACGAGGCGTACCGGCGCCGCGTGCTCACGCAGCTCAACCGGCAGGAGAGCCGCCACGCGCTCGCCCGCGCCATCTTCCACGGCCGGCGCGGCGAGGTCCGCAAGCGGTACCGGGAGGGCCAGGAGGACCAGCTCTCAGCGCTGGGCCTCGTCACGAACGCGGTCGTGCTGTGGAACACGCGCTACCAGCAGGCCGCGCTCGACGCGCTCAGAGCGGAAGGCCACGAGGTCCGGGACGAGGACGTCGCCCGGCTCTCACCGCTGGCCTCGGAGCACGTCGGGATGCTCGGGCGGTACCACTTCGAGCTGCCGCGGGAGGTCGCGCACGGCGAGCTCCGGCCGCTCCGGGACCCGGACGCCCCGGAGGACGAGTGGTAGCGAGCCGGGCCGCCAGTCAGGCCCGGCCTACCGGACAATCCTGTTCCATTACTTGTCGGCCCCCGGCTCCGCCCGTTCTGCGTAGTCGGCACGGCCGGGACCGTGAACACGGGGGCCTCGGACGACCTCGGCGCGCTGGCCGACCTCGCGGCCGAGGAAGGGCTGTGGTTCCACGTCGACGGCGCGTTCGGGGCGTGGGCGGCGGCGTCGGACCGGCTGCGCGGCCAGGTGGCGGGGATGGAGCGGGCCGACTCGCTGGCGGTCGACCTCCACAAGTGGGGGTCGGTCCCGTTCGAGTCGGCGTGCGTGCTCGTGCGCGACGCCGCGACGCACCGGGCCGCGTTCGCGTCCTCGGCCGACTACCTCCGAGGCGCCGACCGCGGCGTGATGGCGGCGGGGCTCCCGTTCGCCGACCGGGGCGTCGACCTCACGCGGGGGTTCAAGGCGCTGAAGGTGTGGATGATGCTCCGGGCCTACGGGCTGGGTCGGCTCGTGGCCGCCGTCGAGCAGAACGTGGACCAGGCGAAGCGGCTGGCGGCGCTCGTGGACGGGCACGGGGAGTTGGAGCGGCTGGCCCCGGCCCCGCTCAACGTCGTGTGCTTCCGGGTCCGCCCGGCGGGGGGCACGCTAGACGCCGAGGCGCGCGACGTGCTCAACGAGGAGGTGCTCCTCCGGCTCCAGGAGAGCGGGATCGCGGTCCCGTCGAGCACGCGGATCGGCGGGCGGTACGCGCTCCGGGCGTGTTTCGTCGGGCACCGGACGCGTATGGAGGACGTGGACCGGCTGGTCGAGGTCGTCGTGGTGATTGGCCGTGAGGTCGTGAGGGACGGCGCGTTCCGGGTTGGGGTAGCATGACGGCCTCCCTCTCCCCTCCCCCCTCGCACGCCGCCGTCGAGCCCGCCTGCCGGGCGGACCTGGGGGCGGTTCGCGCTGCCTACGCCGAGGGGGCGATCATGCGGCACACGCGGCACAAGAGCGAGCG
>JAAXJP010000716.1 GCA_012269805.1 Rubrivirga sp. | reverse complement strand
GTCTACGCCGCCCTCGCCGTCGGGCCGTGGACCGGCTCGGTCGGCGCCGGCGCCGCCTCGAAGTCGTTGAGCTGACCGGCCAGCGTCACGAGGTCGGACCGGGTCGGGGCGAGCGCCTCGTAGGCCGCGACCGACACGTAGGCGTAGACGCGGCTCGCTACGGGCGGGCTGAAGATGTCGTACGTCATCACGTCCGTGATCCGCAGCATGGCCCCGTGGAGGAGTTCGGGGTCGGCGGCCTCGGCCGGAGCGGCGGCGGGGTCGGCGTCCTGGCAGCCGGACAAGGCGAGGGTCGCGATGAGGCCGGCGAGGACGATCGGGCGGAGGCTCATGGTCTGCACATCCGGATTACATAGGGAAGATCCGGAGAGGTAAGCGCTTCCGCAAGCCAAACGCTCGGGATTCACGGACCTAGCGCGCCGCGACCTGGCCCGGCGGCTCCGCGTCGACGCGGAGGATCTGAAGCGGCCCGTCGCTCGCCGCCGAGACCAGAAGGCGCGCCCCGTCGGCGGCGCCGACGAACCGGAGGGTGCGGACCTCGCCGTCGAGCACGAGGCCGCGGCTCAGCGCGACCGGCTCGAACCCGCCGCGCCCGTCGCCGCGGAGGGCGAGCCCGTGCCCGGCGTCGTAGCGCCCGCGGTTCGGGCGGACGCCGAGCAGGCCGCCGCCGAGGACGAGGTCCAGCGCCCCGTCGCCGTCGACGTCGGCGGAGGCGAGGGCGTAGACGGGCTCGACCTGGGCCCAGTCGGGGAGCGGGTGGAGCGTGAACCGGCCGGCGCCGTCGTTGAGCGCGACCGCGCTGGCGAACGTCGTCGCCGTGCGCTGGACGGCGGCCTCGGCGCGGTCGCCGAACAGGTCGGGCACGGTCCGCGCGCCGAACTCGGTAAAGCTGGGGAACCGCTGGCGGAACTCCGGGAACTGCTGCCGCAACACGCCGACGGTCGCGAGCGGGTAGTCGGCGCCGTCGCGGTACGAGGTGAGGATGCCGTCGAGCGCGTCGTTCTCGTCAAAGTCGCTCAGCCAGAGCCGCGCCGGGCGCTCGGGCGTCGCGCGGACCCGCGAGTTTAGGCCAAGGTTGCCGAGGGCGAGGTCGAGGTCGCCGTCGCCGTCGACGTCCGCCACGTCGAGGGCGGTCCACCAGCCCGTCGCCTCTTCCATCCCGGTCGTCGCGCGCTCGAAGCCCGCGCCCGTGTTGCGGAACACCGTCGGCGCCATCCACTCGCCGGCGAGCGCGAGGTCGGGGCGGCCGTCGCCGTCGAGGTCGCCGAAGGCCGCCCGCGCGACCATGCCGACCTCGGCGAGGTCGGGCCCGAGGTCGGCGGTCGCGTCGCGGAACCGGCCGCGGCCGTCGTTCTCGAGGAGCGCGCTCCGCGCCGGGTTGCCGTACTCGCGCGGCACCACGCGTCCGCCGACGAACAGGTCGACGTCGCCGTCGCCGTCCCAGTCGGCCGCGGCCACGTCGCCGGTGTGGCCGAACAGGGCGGGGAGTGCCCCGACCGGCGCGGCCTCGAAGCCGCCCGCGCCGTCGCCGAGGTAGAGCCGGTCGCGGATGGGGTCGGCGTCGCCGCGGAACTCGTTGCCGGCCGTCCCGACGTAGAGGTCGAGCGCGCCGTCGCCGTCGGCGTCGAAGAACACGGCGGCGACCGCCTCGGTCTCGGCCTCGGCGTCCTCGTCCCAGAGCGGCACCGGGGCGGGCACGAAGCCCCCCGCGGTTTGGCGGAAGAGGGTGTTCGCCTGCCCGCGCGCGCCGCCTACGAACAGGTCGTCGAGCCCGTCGCCGTCCACGTCGCCGACGGCGAGGGCGGGGCCGAGGCGCGACAGCATGTGCGGCATCAGCCGCTCGCGGTTGAAGTCGATAAAGATGTTCTCCTCGTGCCGCCAGTCGGGCGCGAGCGCGGCGCTCACGTCGGCAAAGAGCGCGGGCTCCTCGGCCGCCGTCGGCGCCTCGCTGGGCGGGCCGGCGTCGGCCTGGCGGAGCGTGAGCGGGCCGGCGGGCACGTCGGTCAGCGTCTGCACGGCGCCGTCGGGCCACGTCACCTGGACGCGCTCGGCCCGCCCGGCGCCCCCGAGCCCGACGACGAGCCGCGGATCGACGGACGAGAGAAAGCCACGCGTCGGCTGGGCCTCGGCGGTCTGGCGGAGGCTGTCCGTCCACACCGTCACCGTCGCGCCCGTCCCGAACGTGTTCGGCGCCTCGCCCTCGAGCGAGATCTGGAGCGACGTCGCGCCGCGGTCGGCGGCCCGGTTGAGGTAGATCGACGCCGGCGCGTTGACGTTGTTGACGACGAGGTCGAGGTCGCCGTCGCCGTCGAGGTCGGACGTCGCGGCGCCGTTCGAGAAGCCCTCGTCGCCGAGCCCCCACTCGGGCGCCTCCTCGAAGCGGACCCCGCCGACGCCGCGGAACGCCTCGTTCGGGATCGCCACTTGGGGCATCTGCTCGAGGAGCGCGAGGTTCTCCTCGGTCATCCCCTGCTCCAGGTTCTGCTGGATTTGGGCGCCGGAGACGTAGTTGATGTAGTCGAGGTCGTTGGGCCGGCGCCAGATGCCGTTCGTCACGAACAGGTCGCGGCGGCCGTCGAGGTCGAGGTCGGCGAGGAGCGCCGCCCAGCTCCAGTCGGTCGCCTCGATGCCGGAAAGCGTGGCGACGTCCGAGAAGCGCGGCGTGCCGTCGGGGCCGGGCCCGCGGTTGATCTGGAGCGAGTTGCGCGCCACCTGCGGGCCGTAGCCGATCTGCCGCTTGAACGCGTCGATGTCGTACGTGTCGTCGCCGGCCGACGTCTGGCGGATGGCCTCGTCGCGCGGCATCATGTCGAGGACGACGAGGTCGGCGTCGCCGTCGTTGTCGACGTCGGCGGCGTCGGCGCCCATCGAGAAGCGCGACGAGTGGGCCAGCGCCGTCTGCGAGACCTCGCGGAACGTGCCGTCGCCGTTGTTGAGGTAGACGAAGTCGTTCTCGTGGAAGTCGTTGCCGACGTAGAGGTCCGGCCAGCCGTCGCCGTCGAGGTCGCTCGCCACGACCGAGAGGCCGTAGCCGGAGATGCCGCTCGTGATGCCGGCCTCCTCGGTCACCTCGGTAAAGCGCGGGAGCTGCCCCGCCTCCGAGTCGTTGCGGTAGAGCCGGTCGCCGGAGCGCTCGTCGCGGACGCGCGTCTGCTCGGGCCGCTCGTACGTCCGGTCGGTGTGGACGGCGTGGTTGAGGAGGTAGACGTCGAGGTCGCCGTCGCGGTCGTAGTCGAGAAAGGTGGCCTGCGTCCCGAAGCCCTCGAAGTCGAGCCCGACCTCGGCCGCGGCCTCCCGGAAGCGCGGGACGCCGTCGGGCCCGGTCCCCTCGTTCAAAAACAGCTCGTTCCGCCCGCGCTGCCCCTGGTAGGCGCCGAGGGCGGAGACGTAGAGGTCGAGCCGGCCGTCGCCGTCGACGTCGGCCATCGTCACGCCAGAGTCCCAGTCGCTCGTGCCGGCGACCCCGGCCGCCTCGGTCACGTCCTCGAACCGGACCGGGCCGCCCGGCTCCGTCCGGTTGAGGTAGAGCGCGTTCGGGCCCTCGTTGGCGGTAAAGTAGAGGTCCGGCCGGCCGTCGCCGTCGACGTCGCCCGCGGCCACGCCGCCGC
>JAAXJP010000667.1 GCA_012269805.1 Rubrivirga sp. | reverse complement strand
CGCCGAGGCGGGTGGGGTCAGACGGAGCAGCGGGCGACGGCGTCGGCGAGGGCGGCGCGCGGGTCGCCGGTCGGGAGGAACTCCTGGCCGACGAAGCCCGCGTAGCCGGCGGCGTCGAGCGCGCGCACGATGGCGGGGTAGAACAGCTCCTGCGTCTCGTCGATCTCGTGCCGCCCCGGCACGCCGGCCGTGTGGAAGTGGGCGAACGCATCGAGGTGGTCGGTCACCGTCCGGATCACGTCGCCCTCCATGATCTGCATGTGGTAGATGTCGTAGAGGATCTTGAACCGCTCCGACCCGATCCGCTCCACGAGCGCGAGCCCCCAGTCGGTCGAGTCGCCCATGTAGTCGGGGTGGTCGACCTTCGAGTTGAACAGCTCGACGCAGAGCGTGACGCCCTCCGCCTCAGCCAGCGGGAGGATCCGCTCGATGCCCTCGGCCATCTGCTCCAGGCCCTCGGCGTCGTCCTGGCCGTCGCGGTTGCCGGAGAACACGATGAGGGTCGTCCACCCGGCGGCGGCCGTCGCGCGGATCTGGGGCTCGTAGGCGGCCACGAGCGCGCCGTGGTGCGCCCGCTTGTTCCAGCCGACGCGGAGGGCGTCCTCGGCGGCCTCGGGGTGGGCCGTCATGGCGCACGTGAGGCCGTGGCGCGCGAGCGTCGGCGCGTCGCTGGGCTGGACGAGCTCGACCGACTCGATGCCGAGCTCGGCGGCCGTCGCGCAGAGCTCGTCGAGGGACCACGCGCCAAAGGGCCACCGCGTGACCGAGTGGCGGAACGACGGCGCCCGCCTCGGCACCGAGGCGGAGGAAGCCGCCCCGCCGGCTGCGGCGCCCGCCGGGCTGGCCGTGGGAGGCGCCAGCGCGGCGGGCGCGCAGCCCGCGAGGGGGAGGGCCGCCCCGGCCGCCTTGACGAAACGCCGCCGGTCCATCAGTCGCGGAGGGACTCGACGTAGTCGATGCTCGCCTCCGCGAAGGCCAGGCTCTCGTCGTTCGGCGGGGAGTCGGCCTCGATAAAGGCGTGCTCGAGGCCGGAGGTCTCGCTGGCGGCGAAGATCCGCGGCCAGTCGATCTGCCCCTCGCCGACGACCGTCTGCGTCACGTCGTCGCCCGTGCCCGTCCCGTCCTTGACGTGCCACATCGGGAAGCGGCCGGGGTACCGATCGAACACGTCGACCGGGTCGTAGCCCGCGACGACTACCCAAAACAGGTCGAGTTCGAGGGCCACGAGGGCCGGGTCGAGCCGCTCGACGAAGTCGAAGTAGGCCGGGCGGTCGGTCCCGAACGTGTCGAATTCGAAGTCGTGGTTGTGGTACGCCATCTTGAGGCCAGCCGCCTGCGCGCGCTCGCCGAACCCGTTGATCTCGTCGGCGAGGGCGAGGTAGCCGTCGCGGTCGGGGCGCTGGTCCGGCGCCAACCACGGGATCGTGACGTACCGGTGGCCGACCGTCTGCGCCGCCTCCAGGACGCCGTCGATGTCCTCGCGGACGAGATCGATCCCGACGTGCGCGCTCGGCGACACGAGTCCGTGCGCGTCGAGCGCGGCGCGGAAGGCGGCCGGCGAGCGGTCGGCGTAGCCCGCCGTTTCGACCTCGCCGTAGCCGTAGCGGCTCAGCATCTCGAGGACGCCGTTCACGTCGCCGGGGAAGATGTCGCGGAGCGTGTAGAGCTGGATGCCGAGCTCGGCGGGGACGCCGGCGGCGCGGGCGGCGGCGAGTGCGCGCGAGGCGCCCGGCCCCAGGATCGCGCCCGCGGCCAACGCCGCGCCCGACTGACGGAGAAAGTGACGGCGGTTCATCGTGGGTCGTAGGTCGTGGAATCGGTTCGGGGCGCTCGGCGCAGAGACTCACACCCCACGCGCTAGCTCGGCAGCTCCCATCCGGCGCGGTAGGCGCGGGTCAGGATGGAGGCGTCGTGGTTCGTGATCCGGCCGTCGGGCGCGACGGCGATCGGCTGCCCGGCGGTCATGGCCGCCACGCCGAGCAGCATGATCTCGTTGAGGTGCGCCGCGTAGCCGAACGGGCTCGACGCCTCGGCCTCGCCCTGGATGGCGCGGATCCAGTTCATCTCGTGCCCGCGGATGCCGCCCTCGACGCGCGGGATCGAGACCGGCACGTCGGCCGCCTCCGCCTCCAGGTCGACGCCCGGATCGGCCGAGAGGAAGCGCGGGTTCGTCCCGTAGGTCTCGTGGATCAGCATCCCGCGGTCGCCGACGAAGATGACGCCGCCGTTCGGGTCGAGCGTGAAGCCGTCCGGCGCGATGGAGGGCGTCGGCGGGAGGAGGCCGCCGTCGTACCACGTCATCGCGAGGTCCTGGCCCGAGTCAGCCGCCCCCGCCGCGGCGCCGAGGCGGGCGAAGTGGTACGTCGTGACGGTCGCGAGGGGGTACGTCGCGGGGTCCTCGCGGTCGCCGCCCCACGGCGTGTGCCGCGTCTCGACGCGGTCCGGCCGGCCCAGGTCGAGCGCCCACACGGGGAAGTCGACGAGGTGCGCGCCCATGTCGCCGAGCGAGCCGACGCCGAAGCCGACCCACCCGCGCCACCCGAACGGGTGGATGCCCGGCCGGTACGGCTGCTCGGCGTTGGGCCCGAGGTAGAGGTCCCAGTGGACGCCCTCGGGGACGGGCGCGGGCTCCGTCGCCGGGACGCCCTGCGGCCACCAGCCGTTGGGCCGGTTCGTCCACGACTGGACCTCGCGGATCGGGCCGAGCACGCCGGCGCGGACGACCTCCACCACGCGCCGGCCGTCGTCGCCGGAGTGGCCCTGGTTGCCCATCTGCGTCACGACGCCGGTGGCGGCCGCCTTCGCGGCCAGCCGGCGGCTCTCGTCGACGGTGTACGTCAGCGGCTTCTGCGCGTAGACGGCCAGCCCGCGGTCCATCGCCATGAGCGCCGCGATGGCGTGGACGTGGTCCGGCGTGGCGATCACGACGCCGTCGAGGCCGGGCTCCTCGGCCAGCATCTCGCGGAAGTCGTGGTACTGGGCGGCCCCGTCGTAGGCCGTCTGGAGCGCCTCGCCCGCGCGCCGGGCGTCCGGGTCGTCGGACTCGAGCCGGCCCTGGACCGACGACAGCACGCGCCCCATGTCCACGTCGGCGATCGCCGCGATCCGGACGTCGCTCATCATCGAGAGCGGGACGGCGTTCGAGGCGCCCATCCCGCCGGCCCCGATCACGCCGACGGCGACCGTGTCACTGGGCGCGACGTACCCGGCGCCCCCCAGCACGTGGCGCGGGACGACGAACGGCGCCGCGCTCGCGGCGGCCGTGGTGCGGACGAAGGATCGACGGTTCATAGAGGCAAGAGGGATGAGGCACGGGGCAAGGGGCGAAAGGCCTCGTGCCTCTTGCCCCTTCCCGCATGCCCTCAGACGCGCAGGTCGCCGTTGTTGACGGCGTTGACGGCGTGGTCGACGGCGCGGGCCGTGAAGGCCATGTAGGTCAGCGACGGGTTCTGGCAGCCGGCCGACGTCATGAAGGCGCCGTCGGTGACGTAGAGGTTCGGGACCTCGTGGACCCGGTTCCACTCGTCGACGCAGCCCTCCTCGGGCGTCGCGGCCATCCGGGCCGTGCCCATCTCGTGGATCCCCTCGCCGAGGCGGTAGTTGCCCTCCCAC
>JAAXJP010000027.1 GCA_012269805.1 Rubrivirga sp. | reverse complement strand
TTACGTACCGCGGGGGCTACCACGGGGCGGAGGCCCCCGCCCAGGACGGCGAGACGTGGCAGGCCGTCGACACGACGGGGCCGGCCGCCGCGCTCCGGTCCGTCCAGCTCCACGTCGAGGTGGCACGGGACGAGATCGTCGACCCCGACACCGGACCCTTCACGGGGCGCCGCGTGACGACGCCGGCCTCGGTCGTCCACGACTCGGGGTGGATCGAGGACCCCGCGACCCTGTTCGTCCGCCGCGAGGCCGGGCCGCTTCCGAACGGCCCGGTCTCGGTCGTCGTGGACAGCGAGACGACGTACCTCGGGTCGGGCGACTATCCCCTCGCGCTCGACGGCGCGGCCAACACGCTCACCGTCGTCGCCGACTCGACCGTGGGCGGCTTCGTCCGTCAGTGGCGGATCTCGCTGACGGACCCCGGCGGGACGTCCCAGCCGGTCACCGTCGTGCCGAACCGGGACGGCGGGCACCCCCGCCTCCTGTGGGCCGGCGACCTCGACGCCGACGGGCGCCTCGACCTCGTCCTCGACGAGTCGTGGCACTACAACGTCACCGTCACCACGCTCTACCTCTCGAGCGAGGCCGCCCCGGGGTCCCTCGTCCGCCGCGTCGCCCGGCACGAGACGACGGGCTGCTGACCCCGTGGGCTGCGGACCCGGCCGGGACGGGGGCCGGACCCGGCCCTACGCGCCCGTGAGCGCCGCCGTGAAGTAGTCGTCGCCGCCCTCGCGCGGGTGGAGCGCCACGATGCCGGCCCGGGCCAGCGTCACGAGCGCCTTCGACGCCTTCCACGGCGGGAGCTTGTTCATCCGGGCGTACTCGCGGACGGTGATCCGCTCGTGGCGCTCGAGGTACTGGAGCAGCTTCCGCTCGGCGTCGCCGAACGTGAACGTCACGGCCTCGTCGCGGCGCTCGGCCTTCATGAGGGCGACCGCCTCGCGGCTCGCCTCGACCGACTGGTCGTCGACGCGGACGAACGCGCGCTGCTTGGGGAGCGACCCGTCGGGCCGGCGGTCCGGCTTCAGGACGTGCGGCCGGTCGCCCGAGGCCGGCACGTGGACGACGAGGACCTCGCGGGTCCGGCTGATGCGGACGGGCTCGAACCCGAGGTCGACGGGCGGCAGGATCCGATCGTCGAGCGCGGTCTGGAGCGCGTAGAACTCCTCCTGGGCGTCCTTCACCCCCAGCACCGTCCCGTCGTCGTCGACGGTGACGCCGACGGTCCCGCCGTCCGTGTTGGCGAGGGCGATGACCTCGCGGGCGATCCGCTCCGCCTTCGGGACGCGGTTCTTGAACTCGAGGTACTTCCCCTCGCCCATCGCCGCGAGCCGTTTGACGTCGTCGTGGGTCATGGGGTGGGGGGCGGAGGGGAAAGAGTGAGGGGACGAGGCGGTTCAAGCGATGGACTCATCACCCATCGCCCTTTACTCGCCACCCGTTACGCCTCGGTGCCGTCGAAGGCGGGCGTGTCGAAGTGGGCCACCTCCAGCTTCGGGTCGCGCTCCATGAGCTGGCCAACGGCCGCGGCCGGGTCGAGCCCGTCGAACAGGATGGCGTAGACGGCCTCGGTGATCGGCATCTCGACGCCGGTCCGCGCGGCGAGCGCCCGGACCGACTGGGTCGTCCGGACGCCCTCTACGACCATCGTCGAGTGGCCGAGCGCCTCGGCCCGCGTCTCGCCGCGGCCGACGCGCTCGCCGAAGGCCCGGTTGCGGCTGTGCTGGCTAAAGCACGTGACCACGAGGTCGCCCAGGCCGGCGAGCCCGGCGAACGTGTGGGCGTCGGCCCCGAGGGCGAGGCCGAGGCGGGTGATCTCGGCGAGCCCGCGCGTCACGAGCGCGGCCTTCGCGTTGTCGCCGAGCCCGAGCCCGTCGGCCATCCCCGCCGCGACGGCCATCACGTTCTTGACCGACCCGCCGACCTCGACTCCGACGAGGTCGGTATTCGTGTAGACCCGGAGGGCCGGCCGCATAAACAGCTCTTGGACACCGGACGCGACGCGCGGATCGGGAAACGCGGCGACCACGCTCGTCGGCTTCTCGAGGGCCACTTCCTCGGCGTGGCTCGGCCCGTACAGCACGCCGACACGATCGGGGTCGGCGGCGGGCAGGATCTCGCGGAGCACGCCGCTGGTCGTGAGGAGCGTCCCGGTCTCGATCCCCTTGGCGACGGACACGACCGTGAGCCCGGCGCCCACGCGCTCCGCGAGGGGCGCCATCACGTCGCGGACCGACTGGCTGGGCACGGCCACGAGCCACACGTCGGCCTCGTCGACGGCGGCGGCGAGGTCGGAGGTGACGGCGACGGCCGCGGGGACCTCGGCCTCGGGGAGATAGGGGGCGTTCCGGCGCGCGTCGCGGATGGCGACGGCGGCCTCCTCCCGGCGCGCCCAGAGGGCCACGGGGTGACCGCCACGGGCGAGGCTGACGGCGAGGGCCGTGCCCCAGCTCCCGGCGCCGAGGACGGCGATGCGAGTGCTCATGGGTCGTGGGACGTGGGTCGTCGGTGTCAGGTTCGGAGCGAGGCCCCTTCCTACCCGTCCCGAACGACGCGGCCGACCTCGAACGCCGGCTCGCCGAGCGCGCCCAGCACCGTGAGCGCCCGCTCGCGCGAGGCCTCGGGGATCACCACCACGAGCCCGACGCCGAGGTTGAACGTCCGTCGCATGTCGTCCTCGGGCACGTCGCCGACCTCCTGGATCAGGCGGAAGAGCGGCGGGCGTGCCCAGGCGTCCCACGCCACGTCGAGCCCGAGGCCGTCGGGGAGGATCCGCGACGTGTTGCCGACGAGGCCGCCGCCGGTCACGTGCGCGAACCCGTGTGCGAGGCCCTCAGCGATGAGCGCCTGGATCGCGTCGAGGTAGCTCTTGTGGACGCGGAGGAGCGCGTCGCCGACGGTCTCGCCCCTCAGCGCGTCGGGCGTATCACCGGCCACGAACCGGCCGAACAGGACCTTCCGCGCGAGCGTGTAGCCGTTCGTGTGGAGCCCGGTCGACGGCAGCCCGAGCAGCACGTCGCCCTCCTCGATCCGCGACCCATCGACGATCGCGTCGCGCTCGACGACGCCGACGATCGTCCCGGCGAGGTCGTACTCGCCGCGGGCGTAGAGGTCCGGCATCTCGGCCGTCTCCCCGCCGATGAGCGCGCACCCGTTCTCGGTGCACGCCTTCGCGAACCCTTTCACGACCGCCTCTACGACGTCGGGCCGGAGCTGGCCGGCGGCGAAGTAGTCGAGGAAGAAGAGCGGCCGCGCGCCGCAGACGGCGATGTCGTTGACGCAGTGGTTGACGAGGTCCTCGCCGACCGTGTCGTGCCGGTCGACGCGCTGGGCCACCTTCAGCTTCGTCCCCACGCCGTCCATCGACGAGACGAGGACCGGGTCGCGGTACTGGCTCGGGTCGAGGGCGAAGAACCCGCCGAACGCGCCGATGTCGGTCAGCACGCCGGGCGTGAACGTGCCGCGGACGTGGCCCTTGATCCGGCGGACCGCCTCTTCGCCCGCGTCGATGTCGACGCCGGCCTCCTTGTACGTTGCCATCAGAACGGGTGAGCGCGAGGGAGCCGCAAACTAGCCGGCCGGGGCGCGGGGGCGCATGAAGTCGGCGTCGGAGCCGCGG
>JAAXJP010000003.1 GCA_012269805.1 Rubrivirga sp. | reverse complement strand
GCCGGCCTCGTGCCGCCGACCGGCCCGGCCGCCCCGCCGCCGCCGAGCGGCCCCGCCGCCGAGCGCCGCCGCCGGGTCGGCCGCGCGCTGGCGGTCGTGCTCGGGCTGATCGGCCTCGGCGTGTTCGCCGGCCTGGGCGTCATCGCCTACCTCAGCCAGGACCTCCCGTCGTTCGAGCAGATCGAGAACACGGAAAACCTCCTCGCCACCCAGGTCCTCACGGCCGACGGCCAGGAGCTCGCCCGCTACTACGCCGACGAGAACCGGACGTGGGTCGGGCTCGACGAGATGAGCGACTACGTCCCCCAGGCCCTCATCGCGACCGAGGACCGCCGGTTCTACGACCACTGGGGCGTCGACATGTACGCCATCGGGGCCATCATCAAGGACTTCGTGACGTCGGGCGAGGCCCGCGGCGCCTCGACCATCACGATGCAGCTGGCGCGGAACCTCTACCGCGAGGCGACCGGCTTCCGGATCGGCGAGAAGTCGGTCGTCCGGAAGGCCAAGGAGATCCTCATCGCGGTCCGCCTCGAGCGGACGTACACGAAGCCGGAGATCCTCGAGGCCTACCTCAACACGGTCCCGTTCCTCTACAACGCCTACGGCATCGAGGCCGCGTCGCAGACGTTCTTCTCCAAGCCGGCGCTCGAGCTCGACGCCAACGAGAGCGCCACGCTCATCGGGATGCTCGCGGCCAACAGCCGCTACAACCCGTGCCTCGCCGAGGGCGGCGTCTCGGCCGAGTGCCTCGACGCCGAGGGCGAGCTGATCACGGAGAGCCAGAACGAGGCGGCCATCAACCGCCGGAACGTCGTGCTGATGAACATGCGGAACCAGGGCGTCCTCGGTGAGGCGGCGTACCAGGAGGCCCGGGAGGCGCCGATCCGGATCGCGTTCGACGTCTACAGCCACGAGGACAACATCGCCCCGCACTTTGCCGAGGTCCTCCGCCTGTGGTTCCGTGAGTGGGCCGAGGCCAACGGCTACGACCCCTACGAGGACGGCCTCGTCATCCACACGACGATCGACAGCCGGATGCAGGCCCTCGCGGCCGAGGCCGTCGAGGAGGAGATGGACCGGCTCCAGGGCATCGTCGACCGCGGCTGGGGCTCGGCGGCCAACCCGTTCGGGTACTGGTGGAGCCGGAATACGGCCGTCGTCAACGAGTACGTCCGCGCGACCGACCGCTTCCGGCGGCTCACGGCCGAGGGCGCCTCGGCCGAGGAGGCCGTCGCCCAGCTCCGCCAGAACGGGGCCTTCATGGACTCGCTCAAGCAGGCCCGCACGCGCGTCGAGGCCGGCCTCATCGCGATGGACCCGACGAGCGGCCAGGTCAAGGCGTGGGTCGGCGGCCGCGACTTCGTGCTCAACAAGTACGACCACGGCGGGCAGGCCCGCCGCCAGCCGGGCTCGACGTTCAAGCTGTTCGCCTACACGACGGCGTTCAACAACGGGTACTCGCCCCAGTCGGGCGTCTTCGACAGCCCGTTCCGCTGGGGCGACTGGGCCCCGCAGAACTCGGGCGGCGGCTACGCCGGCTACACGACGCTCGCCGAGGGCCTCCGGAGCTCGCGGAACGTCGTCGCGGCCCGGATCACGCAGCACTTCGGGACCGCGGAGGTCGCGCGGACGGCCTACCAGATGGGCATCCGCACGCCGCTCGAGCTGACGGAGTTCGACGCCGAGACGTGCCCGCCCTTCGAGGCCCGCAAGAACGACTGTTACCCGCGCTCGATCGCGCTCGGCACGCAGGACGTCTCGCTCCTCGAGATGGTCACGGCCTACGCCACGATCGCCAACTACGGCGTCTACCACGGGCCCACGCTCCAGGAGGAGCGGCCCCAGAACGCCGACGTCCCGCCGCAGATCGTCCTCGCCGTCGACCGGATCGAGGACCGCTACGGGAACGTGATCGAGGACTTTACGCCTGTCGCCCGCGAGGTCCTCAACCCGAGCACGGCCTACACCACGTTCGACGCCATGCGCGCCGTCGTGACGGCCGGCACGGGCCGCGGGCTCGGCGGCTTCCGCGGCGTCGGCCCGCTCGACGTGGCCGGCAAGACGGGCACGACGCAGGAGAACGCCGACGGCTGGTTTATCGGCATGACGCCCGAGCTCGTCGTCGGCTCGTGGACCGGCTTCGACGACCGCCGCATCACCTACCCCTCGACGTCGATCGGCCAGGGCGGCCGGACGGGCCTCCGCAACGTGGGCGCGTTCCTCAGCAAGCTCCAGACCGAGGGCTCCGAGGAGATCCGCCTCGACCCCGACCTCGACATGGAGCGGCCGGAGAACTACCAGCCGCCGACGCGCCGGAGCCGGATCGGCCAGCGGGGCTACTGGCCGGGCGACAGCCGCTCGCGCCGCTCGGGCGGCGGGTCGTCGGCCGGCGGGAACCGCCAGAACGAGACGGCCGACCGGCCGGCCCGCGAGATGATCGACCGGTTCCGCCAGCGCGAGCAGGCGCAGCCCCAGGCCGAGCCGCGCCCGCAGACGGCGGGCGGCGGCGCGGGGGGCCGGATCGGCTGGTAACCCACTCCGCCTCGGGCGTGGGACGGGGGTGGCGGGCTCGGGCCCGTCCCCCCCGTTGCCGTAGTCTGCGCACATGAAGATCCTCCACTGCGCCGACGTCCACCTCGGGTACGAGACGCACGGGCGGCTCGACCCCGCGACGGGCCTCAACACGCGGCTCCTCGACTTCCGCCGCTGCTTCGACGTCGTCGTGCAGCGGGCGCTCGACGAACGCGTCGACCTGTTCCTGTTCGCCGGCGACGCCTACCGCACGGCCGACCCGACCCCGACGCAGCAGCGCCAGTTCGCCGAGGCGCTCCGGCCGGTCCTCGAGGCGGGCATCCCCGTCGCGATGATCGTGGGCAACCACGACCACCCGGTCAGCTTCGGGAAGGCCTCCTCGGTCGACATCTTCGGCGTGCTCGACGGGGCCGTCGAGGTGTTCGCCCAGCCGACGTTCCGGGCCGAGGGGAAGCCGGGCGGGCCCATTCAAACGAAGAGCGGGCCGGTCCAACTCGTCGCCCTCCCCTGGCCCATCCGCTCGAAGATCCTGGCGCGCGACGAGTACCGGGGCAAGACGCCCCACGAGATCCGCCAGCTCGTCGAGGACTACTACACGGCATTCGTGCAAAAGTGCGCGGCGGAGGCCGATCCGGCCGTCCCGCTCCTCGTCGCCGCGCACCTGACCGTCCAGGGCTCGGAGCTGAGCGGGAGCGAGCGAGCCAGCCTCATCGCCCACGAGCCGACGTTTACGGTCGCGCAGCTGGCGCAGCCGGGCGTCGACTACGTGGCGCTCGGCCACATCCACCGGTTCCAGGACCGGAACGCCGAGGCGTTCGCGCGCGGCGACGGGCCGCCGGTCGTCTACTCGTCGTCGATCGAGCGGATCTCGTTTAAAGAGCACGACGCCCAGAAGGGGTTCGTGTTGGTGGACGTCGAGCCGGAGGGCGAGCCCGGGCGCCGGACGACGTTCGAGTTCGTCCCGACGCCGGCCCGCCGGTTCGTGCCCGTCGCCGTCGACGCGACCGAGGCCGAGGACCCGACGACGGCCGTCCTCGACGAGATCGCACGGCACGACATCGAGGACGCCGTCGTCCGCGTGCGGTACCG
>JAAXJP010000042.1 GCA_012269805.1 Rubrivirga sp. | reverse complement strand
CTTCCCGGTCCACAAGGGCGCCGAGATGGTCGTCGCGTGCGTCGACGGGAACGTCGACCGGATCCTCGGGCTCTCGACCATCTACAACCCGACGCAGTTCTCGCCGGTCACGAGCAGCAACGCGGCCCACAACGTGCTCCGGTCGTGGGGCGAGAACGAGCTGACGTTCGACGACACGCAGGGCGCCGAGCTCGTGTTCATGCACGCGACGAAGGACCACCTCTGCGAGGTCGTCGACAACCAGGAGAACCACGTCGGGACGAACCGGACGCAGACCGTAGGGAACGACGAGTCGCTCGCCGTGGGGCGCGACCAGACGGAGAGCGTTGGCCGCGACGCCGACCTCTCGGTCGGGAAGGACCAGGCCATTACGATCGCGGCGAACCGGACGATCCAAGTCGGCGCCAACCATGACGAGACCATCGGTGGTCAGATGACCGTGACGGTCGCCGGCAGCTCTACCGAGAACGTCCTTGTCGCCAAGAGCATCACGACGGGCGGGAAGATGTCGTTCAGCGTGGGCGGGCTGAAGTCGGAGACCGTCGGCCTGAAGAGCTCCGAAAACATCGGCGGCGCGAAGTCCGTGACCGTCGGCGGCGGGATCTCTCACAGTGCCGGCAGCGACTACAAAGTCTCCGCTGGGAAAGACGTCACCGTCGAGGCCGGGAAGAACGGGGAGATCAAGATCGGCGACGAGCTCCGAATCCAGGCGGGGAAGGACTTCTCGGTGATGGTGGGCAAGAAGGCCGTCATCGATGCGAAGGACCAGCTCACGCTCAAGTGTGGGAGCGCTCAGATCGTGATGAAGAAGAACGGCGACATCTCGATCAAGGGGAAGAAGATCGACATCAAGGCCTCGGGCAAGATGACCCTCAAGGGGTCGCAGATCGCAGAGAACTAACCCCACGGACCCATGCTCGATATGCTCCTCCAGTCGCTCGCCCTCCGCGAGGCCACTGTCGTCGCCCGGAGAGACGAGGCCGTCACCGTACGCGACGACGACGACGCGGCTGTGGACTGCCGCGTGCTCCAGACGTCCAACGGCCCGCCGCTCACGCTCGTGGACGGCGACCGCGTGCTGGTGGCTGTCCCCCCCGGTTCCGAAACGGGCTACGTCCTCGGCCGCGTCACGCCGCCGGCCGCCGCCCCGGCCGACCCGGGGCGCGTCGTCGAGGTCGTCGTGCCCGAGGGCGTCGAGACTGTCCGCATCGCCGGGCGGCACATCACGATCGCCGCCGACGAGTCGCTCGCCCTCGAGTGCGGGGGCGGCTCCGTCCGCATCAACAAGCGGGGGAAGGTGGTCGTCCTCGGCACCGACATCACCAGCCGCGCGAAGCGGCTCCACAAGGTCAAGGGCGCCAGCGTCGCCATCAACTGAGGGATCCGTGGACCTCGTCAACCCAACGCCGTTCAAGGCCGCCCCGGCCGCGATCACCGACCTCGACGGGGCGGACTACCTCGTGGTGATCGTGAAGGCGACCTACGCGCTCGACGGGCAGGGCGGCATGGCGCCGGCCGAGGAGCAGCGCGCCGTGGTGCTGGCGGACGAATTCACCGGGGAGCCCGGCGCGTCGAGCCTCGCCTACGCCTCCGACCTCGCCATCCGAAAAGAGTCCACCGACGTCGTGCTGATGGGGTCGGCGTACCCGCCGGAGCCCGGGGCCCGCGAAGGGGAGGTGGGCGTCCAGATCGGTGGGGCGAAGTCGTCGTTCCGGGCCTTCGGCGATCGCGAGTGGCAGTCGGCGCTGGGCGTCACGCGGATGTCCCGGCCTCAGCCCTTCGAGCGGATCCCCCTCTCGTACGAGCGCGCGGCCGGTGGCACCGACGACTCGCCCAGCGCCGAGCGCGATCGCGGGTTCGACCCTCGCAACCCCGTCGGCGTCGGGTTCCGCGCGCCGCGGAGCCGCCGCGTCGTCGACGCGTCTCCCCTCCCCAACTTCGAGCGCGCCGACGTGCTCGTCCGCGCCCCCGAGGACCGTCCGCCGCCGGCCCCCGTCGGGTTCGTCGCCCCGGGGTGGGAACCTCGGGCCGCGTTCGCCGGCACCTACGACGAAACCTGGACCGAGACCCGAAGCCCGCTCCTCCCCACCGACTTCGACGTCCGCTTTTTCGATGTCGCGCCTCCGGGGCTGACGGTGCCTGGCCGGCTCCGCGGCGACGAGCACGGGGCGGCTCTCGGCGTCTCGCCGCACGGCCTGCTCCGGTTCACGCTCCCCGCCCTCCGCCCCTCGGCCGACGTCGCCGGCCGCCGCGACCGCCAGTCCGTCGACCTCGGCCTCGACCGTGTCGTCGTCGACGGAGACGCGGGGCTCCGCGGCGAGGTCGTCCTTGTGTGGAGCGGCGGCGCCCGCATCCCCCGCGGCTTCCACGACCTCGACGCGGTCACGATCTCCCTGAACTGACCCCTCCCCCCATGCCCTCGTCCGTCGGCGTCAACATGCTCTCAGTCGTCCACAAGTCGAGCAACGGGACGACGATCGCGTTCCCGGACGTGTGCAAGACGCCGAGCCCGGGCGGCCCGATTCCGATCCCCTACCCCAACATTGCCATGTCGACGGACACGGCGAAGGGGAGCAAGAAGGTGAAGATGGACGGCAACCCGGTCTGCACGAAGGACTCCAACTTCCGGATGAGCACGGGCGACGAAGCGGGGTCGGCGGGCGGCGGCGTCATCAGCAACAAGATCAAGGGGAAGGCGGAGTTCGTGATGTTCTCCTTCAACGTGAAGGTGGAGGGGAAGAACGTGACGCGGGCGTTCGACATCATGCTCCACAACCAGAAGAACACGCCCCCCTTCCCGCTCCTCCAGCCGCCCGTCGTGGCGATCGGCATCCCCCCGAAGCCGACGTGCGTGGTCTGCGACAAACCACTCTAGGCCGCGTCATGAGCCCCACCGTTCTGCTTCTCCCTTCGCTCTATGGTCCCCCCTCGGGGTCCCATCCGCTCACCGGCGAGGCGTAGCGGGTGGCGACGCCGACCTTCACCGGGATGGGGCTCGCGACGAGCTTGGGCCACGACGCCGTGACGGCGGCGGCGGCGGCCCGCGCCGGGCTTGTCCGCCCCGCGCCGCTCACGGTCTTGGTCGACGACGCCGACACGAAGGACGCCGTGCCGGTCGTCGGCCACCCCGTCGACGGGCTGGCGGCCGGGTTCGACGGCGTCGGGCGGCTCCTCCGCCTCGCCGAGCTCGGCCTCCGCGACCTCCTGCGGTCGACGCCGGTTGACCGGCTCCGCGCGGCCCACTGGTTGATCGCTCTCCCCGAGGGGGTGCCGACGGCGCCCCCGCTCCCCCTGCTCGATCCCGACGCGCCCCCGGACCCCGACGGGCCGGAATCCGAGGTGCCCGGCCCGTCCGCGCCCCGGCTCGCCCCCGAGCCGCTCCGCCATTTCGTCGAGGCCACCAGCGGCCTGTCCGTCCCCGTCAGCCGGTTCGCCACCTTCGACGGGCGCGTCGGCTTCATCCGGGCGCTCGGCCACGCGCAGCGGCTGTGCGAGCGGGGCACAACGTGCGTCGTCGGAGCGGTCGACAGCCTCGTCGACACAGAGGTCGTGCGGACGCTCCACGCCCACGGCCGGCTCCTGTCGGGGGGGGGCGTCGTGGGTGCGCGCCTACTAGACGACGCCT
>JAAXJP010000390.1:1895-3627 GCA_012269805.1 Rubrivirga sp. | reverse complement strand
GGGAAAGGGCCCCAATCTACCGGGCGCCGGGCCCCCGCGGTTCCGCTCTCCGACCGGCGCCGGCCCGCGGCCTGGGCCTTCGGCGAGGCGTCCCGAGGCGGACCGCCTCGATCCTAGTGCGGCGGGGCCTGATCGCGCCGCCTGTGGGACCCCGGCGGGCACCGCCTCGTCCCAGAGCCGCCATGCCCGACACGCCCCCCGGCCTCCGTTACGTCGACGACGCCCGACCGGGCCTCTCGCGCGTCCGCCGTGGGCGCGGGTTCTCGTACCACCGCCCCGACGGCGCGCTCGTCTCGGACGAGACCCGCGACCGGATCGAGGCGCTCGCCATCCCGCCGGCCTGGGAAGACGTCTGGATCTGCCCGGCCGCGAACGGGCACCTCCAGGCGACGGGGCGCGACGACAAGGGCCGGAAGCAGTACCGCTACCACGCCGATTGGGAGACCCACCGCAACCGCCTCAAGTTCGACCGGATGGTCCCGTTCGGCGAGGCCCTCCCGGGCATCCGGGCGCGCGTCGAGGACGACCTCCGCCGGCGCGGGCTCGGCCGCGAGAAAGTGCTGGCCCTGTGCGTCCGGCTGCTCGACGAGACGCTGGTCCGGGTCGGGAACGAGCAGTACGCGACCGCGAACGGGTCGTACGGCCTGACGACGATCCGCGACAAGCACGTCTCTTTCCAGGGGTCGGAGGTCCGGTTCGAGTTCGTCGGGAAGAGCGGCCAGACGCAGGCGCTCGCACTCGAGGACCGGCGCCTGGCGCGGCTGGTGAAGGCGTGCCGCGACATCCCGGGCTACGACCTGTTCCAGTTCTACGACGAGGCCGGCGACAAGCACGACGTCGAGAGCGGCCACGTCAACGGGTACCTCCAGGAGACGACGGGCGACCCGTTCACAGCCAAAGACTTCCGTACGTGGGGCGGGACGGTGGTCGCCGCCGAGGCCCTCGCCGCCCACGACGACGTGGACGACGCCGACGCGCTCATCGTGCGGGCCGTGGAGGAGACGGCGGCTGTCCTGGGCAACACGCCGGCCGTGTGCCGACGGTACTACGTCCACCCCGACGTCCTCGACGCGTTCCGCGACGGGGGGCTCCGGGACCGCGTCCGGCGGCGGAACGCGGGGAACACGCCGACCGGGCTCCGCCCGGCGGAGGCCGCCGTTCTCGACCTGCTCCGCGAACGGACCTGACGACCTTGTACTCACCCGCGCGGCTTGGCGCCGGGGGAGGGAAGAAACGGACTACAGCGGGGAAAGAAGGGGCCGGCTCTCGCCTCCGGTGGCGGGCGATGAGTTCTGGGTCGGCCGAGATCGGATCGCCCCGGCGTCACGTAGTGGGCACGGAGGTGCGGGTTGGACTCGACCGTCGGGGGCATCCGCCCCGAGAGGGCGACCTGGGCACGAATCCTGCTCGGGCCCGAGAGCGCGGGGCTCCGGGCCGTCGCCTCTCGTCTATCACCTCTTTCCAGACCCATGGGTCAGCAGCAGCTTCTCCTCCTTGTTCTCGGCATCGTCATCGTCGGTCTCGCTGTCGTCATCGGCATCCAAGCCTTCAGCGAGAACAAGACCAACTCCACGACCGACGCGATGAGCACCGAGATCGTCCGGATCGCGTCCGACATCCAGACGTGGTCGCTCAAGCCCCAGGCGTTCGGCGGCCCTGTCGGAGAGAGCGGCTTTGCGGACGTGACGTTCTCCGACCTTGGCTACGAGCCGGCGGCCCTCGACGGTGGCCC
>JAAXJP010000390.1:0-1885 GCA_012269805.1 Rubrivirga sp. | reverse complement strand
CGTACGCGACGCGGACGGCCCACTACGTCATCGACGGGAGCGCTACCGCCGACTGCGTTACCGTCAACGGGATCAGCAACGACGGCGTGACGGGCGGGGCCGCCAACGGGAGCGAGACGGCCGCGCTCATGAGCGTCCGCGTGACGGGGACCGGCCCGGACGACATCGAGTTCGCGGGGGTGCACCAGACCTGCTCGTAGGGGCGACGCCCGCCTAGAGGCCGGTCGAGCGCCAGCCCCGGGCCGGCCTCGCTGCCGGGGTCGACGCACTCAGACGTCGGCAGGGCCGAAGTTCAGCGACCGCTTGGTGCGGACCGTCGACAGAAGAGCCTGGACCTGCTGGTACGAGTCGAAGCTCGTCGGGAGGAGAACAAAATAAGGGCAGCGAGACGCGGCATCGAGTCGGGTGGGATGGGGGGCCGCAAACCAACTCGTCTCCGCATGTACGGGGCGCGCGCCAACCGTCCGTCGAGTTGCCGAACGGGCCGGCCGCCGGGCTAGGCGGCCTCGACCTCGGCCCCGAGGAGCGACCGCGCGGCCCGCACGATCCCGTCCGGCCCGATGCCGACCTCGTCGTGGAGCTGGCGCTGCGAGCCGTGCTCGACGAACCGGTCCGGCAGCCCGAGGCGGACGACCCGGGTCCCGTCGAGCACGCCCGCGTCGGAGGCCCACTCGACCACGGCCGAGCCCGCCCCGCCGTCGCGGACGCCGTCCTCGACGGTGACCACGCGGCTGTGCCGGCCGAACACCTCGGTCAGGAGCGCCGCGTCGATCGGCTTGACGAAGCGGAGGTCGTAGTGGGCGGCCTCGACGCCCTCGGCGGCCAGTCGCTCGCAGGCCTCGATGGCGTACTCGCCGATGGCCCCGTACGTCACGAACGCGAGGTCGGCCCCGTCGCGGATCTTCCGTCCCTTTCCGATGGGGATTGCCTCGAACCCGTCGCGGAGCGGCATGCCCGTCGCTTGGCCCCGGGGGTAGCGGACGGCGAACGGCCCGTCGTGCTGGAGCGCCGTGTAGAGGAGGTCGCGGAGGTCCTGCTCGTCGAGCGGCGCGGCGACGACCATGTTCTGGACCGCCCGCATGTACGAGATGTCGAGCGCACCGTGGTGCGTCGGCCCGTCGGCGCCGGCGACGCCGGCCCGGTCCATGCAGAACACGACCGGGAGGTCCTGGAGCGCCACGTCGTGGACGACGCCGTCGTAGGCCCGCTGGAGGAACGTCGAGTAGATGGCCGCGAACGGGCGCATCCCCTGCGTCGCGAGGCCGGCCGCGAACACGACCGCGTGCATCTCGGCGATCCCGACGTCGAAGGCCCGCTCGGGCATGGCGGCCATCATCTTGCCGAGGCTGGTGCCCGACGGCATCGCGGCCGTGACGCCCACGACGCGGTCGTCCTGCTCGGCGAGCTCGATGATGGCGTCGCCGAACACGTCCTGCCACTTAGGGGGCTTCGTCCCGCGTGGGGACGGCTTGGCGAGGCTCTTGCCCGTGACCTTGTCGAACGGGCTCGACTGGGCGTGCCACTTGACCTGGTCGGCCTCGGCGGGCGCGAAGCCCTTGCCCTTGACCGTGAGGGTGTGGAGGAGGAGCGGGCCGCCGAGCTTCCGCACGCGCTGGAGCTGGCGGGCGAGGGCGACCACGTCGTGGCCGTCGACCGGGCCGATGTAGCGGAAGCCGAAGGCCTCGAACAGCATGCCCGGCGTGAGCGCGGCCTTGAGGCCGTCCTCGACACGGGCCGCCAGCCGCTGGAGGTGGCCGCCGCCGACGCCCTTCAGCTTGTCGAACAGCTCCCAGACCTCGCCCTTGAGCGCGTTCCACTTGCCCGAGGCGGACAGGGTCGCGAGGTACTCGTGGATCGCGCCGACGTTGGGGGCGAGCGCGATCCG
>JAAXJP010000317.1 GCA_012269805.1 Rubrivirga sp. | reverse complement strand
GGTCGGGGCCGCCCTCGGGTCGGGGGACGACAGCAGCCTAGCGGACGAGCGTGAGGGTCCGGGTGAGGGCGAACCCCTCGCCCGAGGCGCGGACGACGTAGCGCCCGGCCGGGAGCCCGGCGCCCTCGAAGGCGATCCGGACCGGCTGGCCGGCCGCGACGGCGCCCTCGAACAGAACGGCGACCCGGCGGCCGAGCGCGTCGAACGCCTCGATGGTGGCCTGCCCGGGAGCGGGGGGCGTGAGCGCGAGCGCCGTCCGGCCTGCGAAGGGGTTGGCCCCGGCGACCGCCAGGCTGGCCCCCGGGGCATCGGAGTCGTCCTCGCCGGCCGTCGCCGCGCGGAACGAGGCGGTCACCGTCGTGGCCGTGCAGGTCACGTCGGCTTCGTAGGGGGCGTCCGTGCCGTCCCAGAAGAGCACACGGACGTCCTCGGCGTCGTAGCAGCCGGTGAGCCCGCCGGTCCCCCCGTGCGTGATGACCGTGACGGGAGACGGGGGCCCGGAGGCGGGTACGCGGAGCCAGAGGACCCCATCGATCGAGACCGCCCCGTTCGAGGTCTGGAGAAGGTCGGACGTCGGGACGCCCGTCCCGACCTCCACGTCGAGCACGTGCTGCGGGCCCATCGGGTACGGCCCGCGGACCTCGAAGGACCCCACGGCCCCCTCCATCCCCGGCTGGACGACCCCGCCCATCGAGACGACGGCCCCGCTCGTGAAGTCGAGGAATGACCCGCCCGCGATCCGGGCAGCCGGAGCGTTGGTGAACCGGGCCGGCGCGTTGACCTTGAGCCCGTTCGTGCTGATGCGGAGGACGCCGTCGTTGAGGAAGTCGACGTTCGAGACCGTTCCGCCCGAAGCGACCTGCCAGCGGCCCTGGTTGTGGACGAGCGGCTCGGTCGTGAACGACCCGGCCCGGGCGATAGAGTGGGTCCCGACGGCCGTGTCATTGAAGAACCCTCGGTTGCGGAGGAGCCCGCCGTCGCGGAACTGGAGCGTCCCGTCGGACCACTCGGGGGCGCCGACGAGGATGAGCTCGCGGGCGACGTTCTTCGAGGAGGCCGGCCGAAGCGTCGTCGCGCCCTGGACGAGCGTGGCCCCAGCGCCGGACATCGTCCCGGCCTCCCAGAGGAACGTCCCGCCGACGGTGAGGCTGTCGGACCCGGTCAGCGTGCCGCTCGTGATCGTGAGGTTGCGGATGGCGAGCCGGGTCCCGGTGTCCATCGTGACGGTCCCGGAGCCGATGACGACGTCGTCGGAGACACCGGGGACGGCGTTGCAGCTCCAGGCGGAGGCGGTGGCCCAGGCGCCGGTGCTCCCGTTCCATGTGCAGGAGGCGGCGGACGACGGGGCGGCGGCGAGGGCGGTGAGGAGGAGCCCGAGGGCGGCGTAGCGAGCGGTCACTGGAGGGGAAGGGCTGGTGAGGCCGCCAGTGTCCCCCGCCGCACGCGCCGGCCGCATGGGTCAGACTCCCCATTCGGTCGTGAACGGACCATGAGGGTCTCGGCGGCGCCGGGCAATGGGCCGAACGCCCCATGTGACGCCGCGCCGCGCGGACGGACGTTGCCGGCGCTCCCCAGCGTTCCGTCCCATGACCCGCCTCGTTCCCCTCGCGCTCCTCGTGGCCCTCGCCGCTCCGGTGCTCGCCCAGGCCGGCGGCCCTCGCCGTCGGGGCCCCGTTCACGGTCCGCCCCGCCGACTTTACCGCGTGGGCGCTCCAGGGCAACGCGGTCCTCCGGTGGGAGCCCCGGCCGGGCTCGGCGACCTTCGCCGTGTGGCAGCAGGAGCGGACCGGGCTCGCGCCGGACGGCGGGATCGGTGGGGGCGACCTCCCGGGCCTCTTTGCCGACCCCGCCCGGAACGTGTTCCCCGTCAAGTGGACCTACTGGCTCGGGTGACGAAGATGATCCGGCCCTCTCTCCTCCCGTTGGTGGCGCTCGTTGCCTCTTCTCTCGCGGCCCAGCTCCTCGACCTCGACCGGCTCCGCGCCGTCCCATCGACGCTGGCCGAGGGCCGCCTCCGCGTCGCGAGTGTGTACCGGGCGCAGGCTCACGCGCTCGCCGAGGCCGACCGCCCGCACGCCGAGTTCTGGGCCGGCGACCTCGGCGACGAGGCCGCCTTCCGGGCGTGGCCCCGGGGGGACCTCCTGAGCGACTCGCTCGCACTCGCTCGGGTCGGCGCGGTCCTCGGTGCCGACCTGACGGGCGCGTTCGAGCGCGGGGGCGCCTGGGTCGAGGCCACGACCGGGCACGCCCCCGGGGGCACATGGACGCTGGTCTACGGGCCGGGGTGGACCGACATGGGCGGCCTCGGCGGCGCAGCGATGGTGGCTGACCTCTCAAAGCTCGCGCTCGAGGCGCGGCTCCCCCACGTCGTCGTGCACGAGCTGGTCCACCAAGTCCGCGGCGGCGCCCTCGACCGCGTCGCCTCTCGGAGCCAGTCCATTCTCGGCTCCGGCGTCGGCGCACCGGGCTATTTCCTGGGCTTCCGGATCGTCCAGGCCTACGAGACGGCTCGCGGGCCGGGCTCGTGGGGCCAGAGGATCGGGCTCTCCGTCCGCGAGGCGCTATGCCGGAGCGGCTACCCATCCCTCCACTCATGACCACTTCCCTCAGCTCCCGTCCGTTTCTCGCCGCGCTGGTGCTTCTCGTCGTGGCCGGCTGCACCTCATCGACCCCCCTCCGCCACACGGAGGCGCCCCCGTACGACGTGGTCGTCGCCCGCTTCCTCCTCGACGTCGAGGGCCTCGACGCCGGCTTTCCCGACCCGGGCAGCGGCCTGATTCCCGTCGGCGTCCGGGTCGTTCAGGACGCCCGGGACGTGATCGAGGCGGGGCGGACCGTCCTGTCGCCGGAGGGCTCGGCGTACGCGGGGGCTCTGGACTCGGCGTTCGCCGCCGTCGCCGACGCGCTCGGGTGGCAGGCCGGGCTCCGGCTCCTCCCGCTCGAGACCCTCCGCGGCGAGGTGCCGTACCTCGTCGGCGCGCCGGTGGGGACGGCCGAGGCCGCGGCCGGCCGGGCCGCCCTCGAGGTCGAGGCGACCGTCGAGGTCCCCGACGCCGGGCAGGCCTCGTGGTCCGTGCTCGGGACGGGGCGCGCCCGGGTCTCCGGCCACCCCGAGGTGACGATGTCGGTCCGAATGCTCGACGCCGGTGGCGACCTCGTCTGGCGGGACCGGGTCCGCGTGCGGTCACGCGGACGGGTGACGCTCGACGAGCGGTGGCTCCTGGCCGTTCGCACGAGCCGCGAGGTGGGCGGGGGCGAGACGCTGCCCGACCTCCTCCGAGAGGCCGCCCACCGGCTCGCCCAGCGGAGCCAGCGCGGGTAGCCCGTGCACGCCGGGAGCGACGACGTCCGGTGTGGAACGGGCCGCCCTGCAGGGACGCTCCGCCCACACCGTTCGGTGAAAATCGCGGCGCTCGGGCCGGGGGGGATCGGACCGGAACGCCGCGACCTACCTTCGCGCGCTTCCGCCCCCACTCGCGTGACTCCTACGCTCGCCACGGGGGACCTCGTCCGCCTCGAGTCCGCCTCCCGTGCGCTCCTCTCACCGCTCGCGGCCCCCGACCTCAACGCCTGGCGGCGCGAGGTCATCGAGACGGCGGGCGTCGCGTCGCTGCCCTCCCCGGAGGCCG
>JAAXJP010000553.1 GCA_012269805.1 Rubrivirga sp. | reverse complement strand
GGGCCAGAACGGCCCACCGGCGCCGAGGTGCCTCAGGAGGTCCCGGAGCCCCCGGAGGTACATTATGTCCTTGGTCAGCCCCCCACCGCGGTAAAGGCGGACCGCCACGCCGAACGCGCCGCGTTCGCTGAGGCCGGCGGCCTCGCGGAGGAGCCGGAACGTCTCGACAAAGTCGGCGCCGTCGACGAGCGCCCGGGCGCCGATGACGCGCGCGGCGAGCGTCCGGAACCGGCCCGGCGTGAGGCCGCCGACGAGCCACTCGGCAAAGACGGCGAGGCCCTCCTGCAGGTCCTCGTAGCCGGCGAGCCCGTGGCGGAGCTGCTCGATGGGCTGCGCGGCCCCGTTCGCGTACGTCAGCACGTGCGTGCCGACCTCGTGGGCGAGGAGGGCGTCGACCCGCGCCGCCGGCACCTGCGCGTGGGCGCCGACGAGGAGGCACCCGCGCGAGACCATCAGGCTGCCCGTGATGTCCTCGCGGATGTCGACGGTCGTCGGCATGTGCTCCGAGATCGCGTGGTACGCCTCGAGTTGGGCCCGCGCCCGCGCCGCGAACGCCGTCGCCCCGACGACCTCCTCGCCGGCCGTCTGCCCAGGCATGGCATCGAGTGCCTCGATGAGGTCGTGGGCGAGGTCGACCAGGTCGCGGTCGGGCGCGCCGTAGAGGCGGAGGCTGTTCGGCAAGAACTGGGGCGTGTCGACGTCGAGGATCATCCGGATCTGGGCCTCGATCTCGTCGCGGCATTCGCGGAGGATGGAGGCGACGACGGGGTCCTCGACCTCCTCCAGCGGGAGGCTGAACAGCTGGCGCCGCGCGGCGTCGGGGTCGAACGTGAGCGGCCGGTACAGGAGCTCGGGCGCCCGCTCGCAGCCGCCGCCGTGGAACTCGTCCCAGGCCGCGTCGGCGTTGACGGGCGTGACCTGGAGGAGGAAGCCGTACGCCTCGGCGACGGCCGAGAGGCCCTGGTCGACGACCCGGGCGGCCGGCTCGAGCGACCGGCGGGCGAGCGTGGCCGGCGCCGCGCGGCCCGCGATGACGGCCGCCTCGCGGAGCGCCGGCGCGACGGCCTCGCGGAGGTGGGCCAGCACACGCGGGTAGAACTCGCCGTCGCGCGCGTTGTGGAACACGGCGTCGACGGCCAGCCCCACGAGCCCGTCGAGGCCGAGGGGCGGGAGGCCGGGCGGCGCCACCTCGGGCGTCGAGACGTGGGCCACGTCGGCGCCCTGGCCGGCCTCCTCGATCCCCGAGAGCGCGTCGCAGAGGGCGTCGACGGTCTCCGCGTTCGGGCCGCGGTCGTCCGTGTAGATCGTGAACCCCGGCGCGCGGTCGAACGGGTCGACGGCGTCGTCGTCGGGGACGTCGAGCGGGGACCAGAGCTCGACCACGAGAAGCCGCCCGGCCGCCTCCGTCAGCGCCTCGGCGACGGCGCGGACCGTGTCGCGGGCCGTCTCGGCGTCGGACGTGATGACGTAGGCCGGCTGCGTCGTGACGAGCTGGTGGGCCTCAGCGCAGGCGGCGCGCGCGTCGAGCGCGGGGTCGCCGGTGGCCTCGCCGGGGCAGCGGTGGACGGCGAGGACCGGCACGGCGTGGTCCACGAACACGGTCCCGTCGTCGAGGTCGAGCCGGACGGGCTCGCCGGAGCGGAGGCCGTCGCGGACGGCGCGGCCGATGCCCTCGGGCGTCACCGCTCCGCGGGCTCCGGCGTCGCGGCCTGCCGCTCCTCCAGGGCGCCGGGGACCGTGTGGGCGAGGGCCTCGCGGAGCCGCCCGAGGTGGGCCTCGTCGGCCTGGCCGGACCACTCGTCCATGAACGTCTTCTTGAACTCGACGGCGAGCACGCACGCCGCATTCCCGAACGTGTCGTGGACCCAACGCGAAAAGTGACCCCCCTGGAATTTGACGTTCTCGCGCACGTCGAGAT
Organism: Rubrivirga sp.; assembly: GCA_012269805.1. Lineage (GTDB taxonomy): Bacteria > Bacteroidota > Rhodothermia > Rhodothermales > Rubricoccaceae > Rubrivirga. The sequence continues at coordinate 1,726 of JAAXJP010000553.1, read as the reverse complement.
CGGACATCCCGGCCCCCTTGGCGCCATCCCGGAGGTCCACCATGAACCGGTCGACGAGCGGGCCCCAACGGACGCGGTCGAGCGAGCCCGTGCCGAGGTTGACTTCGGGGTTGGCCTCCGGGGCCGCCAGCGGGCCGTCGGGGCCCTCGCGGCGGTGGTTGTACGAGTGGAGGTCGTAGACGACGACCGAGCCGTACTCCTCGATCTTCATCGCCAGGAGCTTCTCGACGGCCCGGTAGAAGTCGTCGTAGAGCGAGAGCGAGCGGTTGGCGACGGCGTCCGGCACGCCGTCGTGCCAGACGTTGAGGCCCCAGGCGTCGTCGGGCGTCCGGTAGAGCGCGCCGTCGCGGGGTCGGTTGAGGTCGACCTCGAACCGCGCCCGCCGGCCGACGCCGCGCGTCGGGGCGCCGGCAGTGAGGCGGCCGGTGAACGGGTCCTCCTCGCGGCGCCGCTCGGCCTCGGGGAGCGCGACGTGGGGGAGCGTCTCGGGGTGGATGGCGTGGCCGTCGTGGACGGCGGCGGCGACGAGCGGGCCGGGCCCGGCCGTGATCGAGAAGGCGTCGGACATGCGAGGGGGGAGGGGCGTCTGGGGTACGCGGCCCGGTTCACGTGGTTCGATCGACCCATGTGCTGGCCCCCCGCGCCGCGTAGACTCGTCCCCGTCATGACCTCCGCCGCCCCCCCCGTCCGCCGCGCGTGGACGTACCTCCAGGAGCGCTTCCCGCCGCTGGCCCACGGGCCAGTCGTGGTGGCCTTCGCCGGCGGCGTGGCCTGCGCCTCCGCCGCGATGCGGGGCGCGGACGGGCCCGGCTGGCGGGCCGTCGTCGTGGCCTCCGTCGTCGCACTCGGCGTCTTTTTCCAGCTCCGCGTGGCCGACGAGTGGAAGGACGCCGAGGAGGACCGCCTCTACCGGCCCGAGCGCCCGGTCCCGCGTGGCCTCGTCACGCTCCGCGAACTGGTGAGCGCGGCCGTCGCTGTCGCCGTCGTCCAGATCGCGCTGGCGGCCTGGCTCGACCCCCGGTTGCCCGGTGTGCTGGCCGTCGTCTGGGCCTTCGGCGTGCTCACGACGGTCGAGTTCGGCGCCCGCGAGTGGCTTCGCCAGCGGCCCCTCGCGACGCTCGTGACGCACGCCCCCATCGTCCCGCTCGTCGATCTGTTTTCTGTGTCCTGCGACGTGTTCGGCAACGACACGGGGTTCCCGGCGGGCGTCGGCTGGCTCATCGGCGTGAGCCTGTTCGGTGGGAGCGTGATCGAGATCGGGCGGAAGGTGTGGGCGTCGGCGGACGAGCGGCCGGGGGTCGCCACCTACAGCGCGGCGTGGGGGCGGAAGCGGGCGCTCGGGGCGTGGGCGGCGGCCGTGATCGGATCCCTCGTCTGCGGGATCGGCGTGCTCCACTATGTCCCCGAGGCGGGCGGCCTCGGCGTCGTACTCGTCGGGGCCGCAGCGCTCGTCGTGGCCGTCGGCGTCGGGGCGCTGTGGATGGACCGGCCGGGCCGCGGGCGCGTGCTCGAAACGGCGGCCGGCGTCTGGACGCTCGGCCTTTACACCCTCATAGGCCCTGTCGCGTTGTGGCTGTCATGACCGAGTCTCCGACCGACGCCGCGCCGGACCGGGCGACGTGGGGCGGCAAGGGCGCCGCCCTCGCCCGCCTCCGCGACCTCGGCTTCCCCGTGCCGCCCCTCGCGGTCGTCCCGCCCGACGCCGACGACGTGGACGCCGCCGTCG
>JAAXJP010000142.1 GCA_012269805.1 Rubrivirga sp. | reverse complement strand
AGCCGCGCTTGGCGGGCCTGGTCGTCGGAAACCTGGAGGCGCGCGCCGTCCGCCAATTCGACGGTCGAGCCGTCGGCGAGGGTCACGGTCTGGGCACCGGCGACGGTTTCCCACCCCGCGTCGCGGGTGGCGAGGAACGTCAGGAGGCCCGCGAACGCGACGACGGCGACGACCGCCGCGACCCGCGCGATCCACCGCGTCGGGCGCGCGACGCGCCGCAGCACGGGCCGGTCCTCGGCGCGGCTCGGCGTCCGCCCGGTCCGCCTGGACGGCCGGTCGCCCGAAGCGGGATCCGTCGAGGTGGGCCCGGTCGCGGCGTGCGCTGCGGCCGCGGCCCACGCCGCCTCAAAGGCGTCACGGTCGGCGCGGATCCGCCGCACCGCGGCCACGAGGCCGGGGTGCTTGGCGAGGGCGTCGTCGAGGGCCGGGCGGGCGGCCTCAAGTTGGTCGCGCTCGGCGTCACTGAGGAGGTCGTCGTCGGCGAGGGCGTAGAGGACGAGGAGCGCGCGGTCGGGGAGGTCGCGGGCGAGCTCGCGGCGAACGCCGGCGCGGAGGCTCTGCCAACGGGCAAAGGCCTCGGCGAGCGCGGGGTGCTCGCGGAGCGCGGCGTCGAGGGCGGCCCGCTCATCCGGCGGGAGCGCGTCGTAGAGGGCGAGGGCGTCGGGGTCGCGCATGGCTAGAGGGCCGCGTGGAGCGCGGCGAGGACGGCGAGGCCCACGGCGACGGCGGAGCCGTCGGCGAGGAGCCCGCGGAGCTTCTCGAAGGCCCGCTTGACCTGCATCTTGACGGCGGCCTCGGTCGTGTCGAGCGTCTCGGCAATCTCGGCGTAGGGATAGCCGAGCTCGCGCATCTCGAGGATGGCCCGGGCGTGGTCGGTCAGCGCCGCGAGCGCGCCCTCGAGGTCGAGCTTCAGCCCCACGTCCTCGGCGCCGACGGAGCCGGGCGTCGGGAGGTCGGGGTCGAAGAGGGCCTCGCGCGACGAGTAGCGGCCGCGGTAGAAGTCCTGGAGCTCGAAGAGGGCCGCTTTCATGGCGAAGGCCTTGAACCGGGCCGGGTTGTTGAGCGCGTCGAGGCCGCGGTGGACGCGGAGGAGCGCGTTCTGAACGAGGTCGTCGACCTCGGGCGCGCCCCCGATCCGGCTGCGGAAGAAGCCCCGGATGGGGCGCTCGACGGCGGCGATCAGGGCCTCGCGGGCCGCGTCGTCGCCGGCCTGGGCTCGGGAAACGGCGTCGGGGTCGAAGGTCATGGGCGGGGTGCCTCAGAGGGAGGCATGGAGGGAGCCGCCGCTCGACTGTCCCGGGTCACAACCCGACCGAGGCGGGCCTACTCGGACGCGGTCTGCTCGCCGCCGGCCGCGCGCCATCCGGCGTACGCGCGGTCGTAGAGGTCCTGGGCCTCGGCCAGCGTCGGGCTCTGCGGAAAGAGCGTCGTTAGCTGGTCGTACAGGTCCAGCGCCGCGCGGTAGCGCGCGAGCTGGCGCGCCTCGATGCTGTTGTCGGCGTAGGCGACCTGGGCCCGGAGGGCCCCGAGGAGGGCGTCGTCGGCGTACTCGCTCGCCGGGTACTCGTTGAGCACGTCACGGTAAGAGATGACGGCCGCCTCGTAGTACTCGCGGCGCTCGTAGAGCCGGCCGGCGTCGTACATCTTGCGGGCCAGCTTCTCGCGGAGGTCGGCCGCGATGGCCTCGGCGGCCGGGACGTTCGGACTGTCCGGGTACTGCTGGACGAAGATCCGGATGTAGCTCAGCGCCTGGCGCGTGTCGGTCTGATCGAGCTCGTAGCGCGGGCTCAGCTCGGCGTAAGCCTGGATCCGCTCAAAGGCGGCCTGCTCGATCCGCGGGTCGGTCCGGTAGAACTCGATAAACCGGGTGAACTCGCTCCCGGCCAGGAGGTACTGCCCGTCGCCGGCGTAGGAGCGGGCGAGGTTCAGCTGCGCGTCGTCGGCGAGCTCGCTCGTCCGCCCGAAATCGAGGGCGGCGCGAAAGTGCTCGATGGCGCGCGCGTAGTCCCCGTCCTCCATCTCCGCGACGCCCGCGTCGTATGCCTCTTGGGCCGTGCCGAACGTCGTGGGACCGGCCCCGCACCCCGTGGCGACAAAGACGGCGAGGGCGAGGAGCCCAGAACGGATCGGCATGGACGGTCGGAAGCTGGCGGGTCGCGGAGCGGGCACGAACGGGATCGGTGACGCCTTATTGCGACCCAATCTCGCCCGGCCGGCCGCCGCGCTGCAGACGAGAACCGGCGAAGACGAACGAGCGAGGAGGCGGTAAAAATGGGGGCCGCGGGTCTCTCGCCTCCCCTCTCCCTCTCCCTCTCACTCCAACAGCACCGCTTGGCCGTCGCGGAAGCCGAGGACGTACAGCGCCTCGTTGACCTGCCCGCCGTCGAAGCGGAACCGGTGGCCGATGCCGTCGAAGAGCGGGGCCGTCCGGAGCGCCTCGGCGAGCGTCGCCTCGTCGCCCTCGGTCTGGGAGAGCAGGAACCGCGTGATGTCGTAGCCGATGAGCGCGAGCCGGTCCTGCCCGATGCCGGCCAGCTCGCGGTACCGCCGCCCAAAGGCGTCGGCGGAGCCGGGGGCCACGAAGAAGTCCTGCGTGAACACGGCCCCGAGGCGGCTGGCGCGGGCCGTCGACGTCGACAGCCCCTCCCACTCCGTGTTGCCGAGCGGACGCGGCGCGCGGTTCAGGGCGTCGAGCGCGCGGAGGGCGTCGGCGGCGTACCGCGGGGCGTCGCGGCCCGTGACCGGCAGGTACACGGCGTCGACGCCCTGCAGCGCCGACGCGCCGACCTCGCGGTCGAGGTCCTCCCAATCGCCCGCGTCGGCGAGCGCCTCCTCGAAGGCCACGGCCGCGCCGAGGCGGCGGGCCTCGGTCGCGAAAGCGCCCGCCATGTCGGCCCCGAGCGTGCCCGCCTGCGAGGCCACGCCGAGCCGGTCGAGCCCCAGCCGGCCCACGGCGTAGCGCGCCATGGCCCGGCCGCGCGCCGGGAACGTCGGGTTCGCCTGGAACACGAACCGGCGGCCCTGGCCGACCGCCTCGTCGGTCGCGAGCGGCGCCACGAGGACGATCCCTGCCGCCTCGGCCGCGTCGCCGGCCGGGGCGGCCTCGTCGCTGAAGAGTGGGCCCACGATCGCGTCGGCCCCCTCGGCGACCACGCCCTCGACGGCTTGGCGGGCGCCCTCGCCGTTGCCACGCGAGTCGCGGAACACCATCCGCACGGGGCGCCCCTGTCCCGACGCGTTCCGCTCGTCGACCGCGATCCGGATTCCGTTAAAGAGGGCCTGCCCGAGGTACCCGTCCGGCCCCGCGATCGGGAGCACGATCCCGAGGTCGAACGGTCGCCCGCGGCCGCCTGGGCCGCCCTGCTCCGCGAGCGCCCGGATGCGGTCGGCCTCCTGGGCGTAGCGGCTCGACGGGTACGACTGGACGAGGACCGAGGCCGCCGCGATCGCCCGGTCGAAGTCGGCGTCGGCGTAGGCGGCCTTCGCGGCCATCAGCGTTGCGGCCGTCGTCCGCTCGTTGTAGCCGAACTCCTCGGCGGCGCGGGAGAAGAGCCGCTCGGCCTCGGCGAACGCGCCCTGCGGGTACGCAGCGATCCCGTTCTGGAAGGCGGCCTCGGCGGCCGGGACGGTCTCGGCGGTCGCCGGC
>JAAXJP010000562.1 GCA_012269805.1 Rubrivirga sp. | reverse complement strand
GCCGTAGGTTGCGAAGCCCCCCGCGCCCCGCCCCCATGGCCGACACGCCCACGCGAGCGCTCGTCGTCGACGACGAGAAGGACGTCCAGTTTCTCTTTACCCAGAAGTTCCGCCGCGAGGTCCGGAAGGGGCTCCTGGAGTTCGTGTTCGCCACGAGCGGCGAGGAGGCCCTCGAGAAGCTCCGCACGGGCGAGGCCGCCGACGTCGTCGTCATCCTCTCCGACATCAACATGCCGGGGATGAGCGGGCTCGACCTTTTGGCCACCGTCACGAACGAGTTCCCCGACGTCGAGGTCTACATGGTGACGGCCTACGACGACGGCCAGCTCGAGTCGACGGCGCTCCAGGGCGGCGCACGTGGCTACCTCACCAAGCCCATCGACTTCGGGACCCTGAAGGGCGAAGTGTTCGGTTTGAAGGCGGCGTAGGCGACCGGGCGCCGAACCGCCCGTGTCCGTCCTCCGTACCGTCCCCATGTCTGACGACGCCGACCCGGATCCCGCTCCCCGCGACCCCGACGGGCACGTCGACGGCGGCTTCCCCGTCGTGGGCATCGGCGCGTCGGCGGGCGGGCTGCGGGCGTACCAGACGTTCTTCTCGGCGCTCCCCCCGGAGCCCGGGATGGCGTTCGTCTTGGTCCAGCACCTCTCGCCGGACCACGAGAGCGCGCTGGCGCAGCTCGTCCAGACGCAGACCCGGATGTCGGTCGCGCAGGTGGACGACCACCCGGCCGTCGAGCCGAACCGGGTCTACGTGATCCCGCCGGGAAAGCACCTCGTCATCGAGGACGGGAGCCTCGCGCTGTCGGAGCCCGGCCCCGGGCGTGGCAAGCCGTCGACCATCGACCACTTTTTTCGGTCGCTCGCCGAGGACATGGGCGAGCGGGCCGTAAGCATCGTGCTCTCCGGCACTGGGAGCGACGGCGCGCTCGGGCTCAAGGCCGTCAAGGAACGCGCGGGCCTCACGATGGCCCAGGACCCCGACGACGCCGACTACGACGGGATGCCGCGGAGCGCCGTGGCGACCGGCCTCGTCGACGTGGTCGGCACGGCGGCCGAACTGGCGGAGATGCTCGTCGAGGTCCGCCGCTCCGCGGGCGAGATCGTGATCCCGGCCGCCGACGAGGAGGAGGCGACGGTGGTCCAGTCGGTCCTCGCCCACCTCCGCCAGCGGACCGGCCACGACTTCTCGGACTACAAGCCGTCGACGATCCGGCGGCGGCTCGCGCGGCGGCTCCAGGTCAACGGCATGTCGGCGCTCCCCGAGTACCTCGCCTTTCTCCGGACGCACCCGTCGGAGGTCCAGGCGCTGCTCCGCGACTTCCTCATCTCGGTCACGCAGTTTTTCCGCGACCCCGACGCGTTCGACGTGCTCGAGCAGGAGGTCGTGCCGAAGCTGTTCGTCGGGAAGGGGCGCGGGGATGCGGTCCGCGTGTGGGTGGCCGGCTGCGCGACGGGCGAGGAGGCGTACTCGGTCGCGATGCTCCTGTGCGAGCACCGCGACGGGCTCGACAACCCGCCCGAGCTCCAGGTGTTCGCGACCGACATCGACGAGGACGCGCTCGCGACGGCCCGCGAGGGCCTCTACCCGAAGGCCGCCATCGGCGACCTCTCGCCCGAGCGGCTGCGGACGTTCTTCGACGAGGAGCCCAACGGGATCCGGGTCAAGAGCGGCCTCCGCGACATCGTGCTGTTCGCCCGCCACAACCTGATCTCGGACCCGCCGTTCTCGCGGCTCGACCTCGTCTCGTGCCGGAACGTCCTGATCTACCTCAACCGGTCGGTCCAGCGCCGCGTGTTCACGGCGTTCCACTACGCGCTCGCGCCGGAGGGCTACCTCTTCGTCGGGGGCTCCGAGGGGGCCGACGTGCTGTCGAAGGGGTTCGCGGAGCTCGACAAGGGCGCGCGCCTGTACCGGCAACGCGACGCCAACCTCGGCGGCGACCGCTTCCAGCTGTTCTCGGCCGGCCGGCCGAAGCCACCGCGGCCGGACAAAAAGCGAGCGGCGGCCGATCCGGAGTCCGGCCTCGTCGGCCGGTACGAGGCGTGGACGCTCGAGGCGTACGCCCCCCCCCGGATCCTCGTCGACGAGCGCCACGAGATCACGCACGTCTTCGGCGGGGCCGGCGAGTACCTCCGCGACCGCGAGGGGCCCGTTACGAACAGCGTCGTCGAGAAGGTGCTCCGGGCGTTCTCGAAGGGCGAGGCGACGGACACCGCGTTCCGCCGGGTGACGGTGGGCGGGGCGGAGCGCCTCGTCCGGCTCCACGTCGGCCGCGTCGGCGGGGAGGCCGAGGCGGACGGGCTGGCCGAGGTCGTGTTCGTCGAGCTCGACCCGGCCTCGGTCGAGTCCCTCCGCGCAGGCGTGCCCGACCGAGGCGACGGGGACACGCCGCACGACGACCCCGTCGTGGCGCGCCTCGAGGAGGAGCTCCGCCAGTCGCGGGACCGGCTCCAGGCCGTCGTCGAGGAGCAGGAGACATCGAACGAGGAGCTCAAGGCCTCCAACGAGGAGCTCCAGTCGATGAACGAGGAGCTCCAATCGACGACGGAGGAGTTGGAGACCTCCCGCGAGGAGCTCCAGTCGATGAACGAGGAGCTCCACACGGTCAACCAGGAGCTCAAGACGAAGGTCGAGGAGCTCACCCGCGCCAACGCCGACCTCAGCAACCTCATCGCCTCGACGGCGATCGCGACGCTGTTCCTCGACCGGAACCTCCGCGTCTCCCGCTATACGCCGGCCGCGGCCGACCTGTTCAACCTCATCCCCGGCGACCTCGGGCGGCCGTTCGACCACGTCACGCACCGGCTGGCCCACGACGGGCTCACCGAGCTGGCCCAGCGCGTGCTCGACACGCTCCACGTCGAGGAGGAGGAGGTCCAGGACGACGACGGCCGGTGGTACGTCCTCCGCGCGACGCCGTACCGCACGGCCGACGACCGGATCGAGGGCGTCGTGATGACCGTGGTCGACGTGACGGCGCAGAAGCGGGCGCAGGCCGAGGCCCTCCGCCGGGCGAACCAGCAGGAGGCCGTGGCCGAGCTCGGCCAGCTCGCCCTCCGCACCGGATCGCTCGAGGGCGTGTTCGAACGGGCGGTCTCCCTCGCGGCGGACGCCCTCGAAGCTGACTTTGCCAAGGTGCTCCGCCACGACCCCGAGGCGGGCGTCCTCCACCTCGTGGCCGGCGTGGGGTGGGCCGGGGGGCTGGTCGGGACCGCGACGGTCCCGGACGACCAGAGCTCGCAGGCCGGCTACACGCTCCTCTCGGACCGGCCCGTCGTCGTGCCCGATCTCGAGGAGGAGTCCCGGTTCACCGCCCCGCCCTTGCTGAGCGACCATGGCGTCCGCAGCGGGATCAGCGTGACGATCCCCGGAGCCGGCGGGCAGCCGTTCGGCGTGTTCGGGATCCACGGCCGGGCCGCCCGCCAGTTCTCGGACAAAGACACACAGTTCGTCGACGCGCTGGCGAGCGTCGTCGGCGCAGCCATCCGGCGGGCCCGCAACGAAGAGACGATCCGCCACCAGCTGGGCGAGATCGAGGCCATCTACGCGACGGCGCCCGTCGGGCTGGCGGTCCTCGACCGGGACCTCCGCTACCGCCGGATCAACGAACGGCTCGCCGCGATCAACGGGCTGTCCGTGGAGGAC
>JAAXJP010000036.1 GCA_012269805.1 Rubrivirga sp. | reverse complement strand
CCCCCGCCCCGCGCGCCCCCCTGCGGGGCCCCCCCCGCCGCCGGGGGCCCCGGGCCGGGGGGGCGCGCGGGGCCGCCGCCGCCCCGCGGCGCCGCCGCCGCCGGGCGCCCGGGCGCCGTCGCCCACCCGTCCGTGGGCGGTCGCCGTCGCTGGCGTGGCCGCGACGGCCGCCGCCGTCCGCCTGTGGCCTTCGTTCGGGGAGGCCGCCCCGTTCTCGCTCCGGTACTACGCCAGCCTCGAGACCCTCAAGGGGCTCCAGGTCGGTGCGCCGACAGGGAGCGAGGCGGGGTGGGGGCTCCCCGCCCTCGCCCTGGCGCTCTCCGAGCTGGCCCGGGTCGACCCGAGCCTCCTCCTCCGGGGCGTGGGCGCCTTTGCCATGGGGGCCGTGTGCTACGGCGTGTACCAGACGGCCCGGTTCTACTGGGCCCGGCCCGCCGGCGCGTTCGCGGGCGCCCTGTTCGTCGCCCTCGGCGGCCCGCTCCTCCCGATCCCGCTGGACCGCCAGATCGGAGCCGAGCCGCTGCTCCTCGCGGCGGCCCTCGCCCTCGCCGTGTTCCCTCACGTGGCGACGTACCTCGCGACGGGGAGCCGGCGTGGCGTGACCGTCGGGGCTGCCGGCCTCGCGGCGACCGGGTTCGTGTACCCCGCCGTCGGGGCGCTTCTGCTGGTCGTGGTGGGCGTCCACGTCGCGGCGATCGTGGCGCAGGTGATGGTCCGCCGACGGGTTCAAAAACGGGGTCGCCGGGCCGGCTACCGCGACCGGTACCTCGCTCGGCGGGCGTGGGTGGCGGCCGGCCTCGGGGCCATCACCGCTGCGCTCTGGCTCGGCTACGTCGCCCTGCTCGGGCGGCTCTCGCTCGCGGGGTCCGTCGTGTTCTTCGAGGTCGCCCGGCCCGCCGTGGGCGCCGCAACGGCCGCCGCGCTCGGCGTCGGTGGGCTCCTGCTCATCGCCCCATTTGTGCCGGCGCGCACCCGGCGCCTCGCCCACCTGCCGAGGCCGGGGGCCCTCATCCGAAACGGGCTGGAGGTCCTGGCCCTGACGGGGCTGTGGATCGGGACCGGGGCGGGGGCCGAGGACGTCAGCGGCGGCGCGGCCGTGCTCCTGCTCTGCGCGGTCGGCGTCGGCGTGGGGCTGCTGACGAGCGAGGTGGTGGCGTGGGCCGCGCTCGGGTGGCGGCGGATGACGGCGGCCCGGCGGCCCGGCGCGTGGCGGGCTCCGGGGTGGGCGCCCGCCGCGGCCGCCCTGGCGGTCGGCGCGGTCGCGGTCGGGAGCGGGTGGGGCGCGCCGTCGCGGCGGCCGCCCGTCGAGCCGGCCGGGTTCGTCGAGGGGTACCACGCCGTCGAGCGCGTCTCGCTGCCCTACGCCTGGACGGCCGTGTCGCACCTCGGGACCGGGATCCGCGTCCGCAACCGGGGGCGGTTCATGGACTACGAGTACTTCCTCGCCACGTACGACCCGGCCGCCTACGACCACCTCGGCCCGGACGCCATCCCGACGCCCGACCTCTACTTCTTCCTCGAACGCGACGGCGCCCTGACCGCCGTCCGCGACGAGCTCCGGCCCTCGGGCCGGCAGCACAGCGCCCGCCTCCGCGCGTGGCTCGACCGGTACCGCGCCCGGCCCGACCAGGCCGGCCTCGTCAGCGTGCTCTACCGGGACGCTGAGGTCGAGGTGGTCCGGGTCTCGCGGCCGGCACCCACCTTGCTGGAGATGCCGCCCGACTCGCTCCTCGCCGGGACCGAGGCCGCCGGCCTCGCGGCCTCGCGCGACGGGTAGAACTCTCCCACCACACCACGAATGGTAACGGCCCGCCTCGTGCTCGTCCTCCTCGCGACCGCCGGGGTCGTCGCCGCCGCGCTCGCCGTGGTGTCCGGCAGCGACGCCGACGCCGCGGTCGCCGACGAGCCCGTCGCGCCGGGCGAGCCCCTGGCCCTCCTCGTCGTCGACGGCGAGGACGCCTACGCGGCGGCGACGGCCGTCCATGTGCGGACGGCCCTCCGCCGGGCCAAGGTGCCGTTCGTCGAGCACGACCTCGCCGGGGGCGGCGCCCTCCCCGCGCTCGGCCGGTTCGGGGCCGTCCTGACGGCCACCGAGCGGCTCCGCCAGCTCTCCGACGCCGACGTCGGGCGGCTGGACGCGTTCGTCCGCGAGGGCGGCGGCCTCGGCGTGCTGTACCGGGCCTGGGATCCGCGCTTGGCGGGGCTCCTTGGCGCCGAGGCCGCCGGCGCGCCCGCGTTCGTCACCGGCCCCCGCCCGATCGCCCTCACGACGCCCCTCATGCCGGGCGGCGAGGACCTCGCCGTGGGGACGCTGGACACGGCGCCGCTCGACGTCGGGGCCGCGTCCGACTGCGACGTCCTCATGACGTGGGGTGGCGACCGCCCGGCGGCGTGGACCTGCGCCCGCGGCGGGGGCCGCGTGGCGTTCTGGAACTCGACCCTCCTCGGGACCAAGCCGTTCCGCGGCCACCTGCTCCAGACGCTCGCGCTCGTCCAGCCCGCGCATGTCCGCCCGCTGGCCGGCTGGGCCGTCGTCTACCTCGACGACTTCCCGTCGCCGGCCTCGAACGAGCGCCTCGAGCCGATCTGGGACGAGCTCGGCCAGACGCCGGCCGAGTTCTACGCCCGGACGTGGTACCCCGACATGCTCGCGCTGGCCGACGCGACCGGCCTCCGCTACACGAGCACCGTGATCTACGCCTACAACGGGCGGACCGAGGCGCCCTTCCCGTTCGACGAGTGGACGGCCGGGCGCGTCGAGCTAGGCTGGCGGACGACGCCCTACTCGCCGTGGGTGATGGCCGAGGACGCCCGGCGCTCCGAGGTGGCCCTCCACGGCTACAACCACCAGTCGCTCACGACGGCGCTGTGGGCCGGCCGGGAGCCCATGGTCGAGTCCCTCCTCGCAGCCCGCCAGCGGTGGGAGGCCGAGGACCTCGCCCCGCTCCCGACGACGTACGTCCCGCCCATGAACTGGATCGACTCGGTGGGCGTGAGCGCGCTCCGGGAGGCGTTCCCCGAGGTCGAGACGATCGCCGGGCTCTACTTCGGGCCGGCGGAGCTGGGGCAGGACCGGGAGTTCGGGCCGGAGCCGTGGGCGCCCGAGCTCTACGCCCTCCCGCGCGGGACGGCCGGGTTCCTCATGAACGACGGGGCCCGCCTCCGGACGCTCACCCTGCTCCACTCCGTCGGCGTGTGGTCCCACTTCGTCCACCCCGACGAGATGTACCCCAACGCCGACCGGGCCGCGACGTACCGCGCGAACGGGCTCCCCGACCCGACCAAGGTCGGGTGGCGACGGCCGGGCGGGATGCTCGACGGCTTCCGCGAGTGGGTCCAGTTCGTCCAGCTCCGGTACCCGTGGCTGGAGGCCGTCCCAGCCCGCGAGGCCACCCGGCGGATGCGCGCGCTCGATGAGCTCAGCCTGGCCCACGTCTCCGAGCGCACCGACGAGGGCCGCCGGCTCGACGTCCGCCTGAGCCAGCCCGGGCATCTCCTGATGACGTGGGCTCGGCCGGGCGAGGCGCTCGAGGACGCGCGGGGCGGCACGGTTCTCGATGTCTGGGAGGGCCCGCTCTTTACCCAGTACGTCGTCCGCGCGGAAGGGCGGAGCCTGACGCTCCGCTTTGCGCCCGCGCCGCCCACCCCGTCAT
>JAAXJP010000490.1 GCA_012269805.1 Rubrivirga sp. | reverse complement strand
ACCCACACCGGTCTCGGCGCGGATCCGGGCGTACCCCTCCCCTAGTCGTTCGTACCGCACGACGCGGTCGACGGCCACCGCGCCGCCGTCGCACACGAAGTCGGCCTGGGGCCGAAAGTGGACCTGGGCCTGTGACGCGCGCGGTGTCAGCCAGTCGAGGATCAAGGCCTCGAGCGTGGGGAGCCCCCCCAGAACGCGCGCGCCGAACGCGGCGTCGAGGGCGTTCGAGCCTCCGGCTCGGAGGTAGCGGTACGCCGACGCCAGCCGGCCGACGGGGTCGCGGACGACGGCGAACGAGAAGAGGGCGGCGGCCCGCTTCCGACCCAACTCGCCGCGGACCTCCCGTACCGTCCGGTGCCCGATGCCGGCGCCCCCGTAGAGGGCGCGGGCGACGGACGTCCCGCCCGTCTTGGGGACGTGGACAAACAAGACGCCCGTGGTAAGCGCGGGCGCAAGCGAGTACGGGGCGTCCGCGGGGCGCGGGCGCCGGACGGAGGGCGTCGGGTGAGACACGGAGACGGGCGGGGAGAGGGGGACGGCAGACGCCGCCGCCCCTCTCTCTCTGTTGCGCCAGAACGGTTCCGGCACCGATGGGACGTCGGGACCGTCCTTACAGGGACTCCCCCAGCCGACGTCCCGGCCCCGCCCACCTCGGCGCCGAGGCGGGCGGGGCGTCTATTCGCTCGTCGCGTCGAAGCGGACGGCGCCGGCCACCACGGTCATCCGCACCGCCCCCTCGAGGAGCGCGTCGGGCGGCGCGGTGAGCGGGTCGAGGCTGAGGACGGTGAGGTCGGCCCACGTGCCGGCCTGGATCGTGCCGGTCCGGTCCTCGACGCCCGAGGCGCGTGCGGGCCAGACGGTGTAGGCGCGGAGGGCCTCCTCGGCCGTCACGGCCTCCTCCGGGAACCACCCGCCGGCCGGCGTCCCGTCCTTCCGCTGGCGCGTGACGGCCGCGTAGAGCCCGTAGAACGGCGACCAGTCGGTCCCGGTAAAGTCGGAGTTGAAGATCAGGAGCGCGCCGCCGCGCCGCAGCGAGCGCCACGCGTAGGCCCCGCGGACGCGGTCGGGCCCGAGCCGGTCGCCGGCCCACGGGGCGTCCTCGACGGCGTGGCCCGGCTCCATCGACGCCACGAGCCCGAGCGCCCCGAACCGCGCGACGTCGTCGGGGTGGACGACCTGCGCGTGCTCGACGCGGTGCCGCAGCGCCCGGGCCCCGGGGTGCCGCGCGAACACACCCTCGTAAAAGTCGAGGACCTCGCGGTTGCCGGCGTCGCCGATGGCGTGGATGCCCGCCTGGAAGCCGGCCGCCATGTACGCCTCGACGGCCTCCGGGTCGAACCCGTACTCGGCGCCTGCAACACCGCGGTGGCCCGGCCGGTCGGCGTAGTCGGCGAGGAGCTTGGCGCCCCGCGAGCCGAGCGAGCCGTCGTAGTAGGCCTTCACCGACCGGACCTGGAGCATCGCCTCGCGGTCGGCCGTCGGCCCGCGGCGGACCCACGTCGTGAGGTCTGGCGCGTCGGGGACGCCGACGGCGAGCATGGCCTCGACCCGAATCGGGAGCTCGCCGGCCTCGGCGAGGGCGAGGTACGCCGGGAGGTAGTCGGCGCGGACGCCGGCGTGGTGGGTGGCGACGTAGCCGGCCCGAAGCAGCTGGTCCATCCCGTAGCGCAGAACGCGCGCCTTGCTCTCGAGCGACCGCGCCGGGACGGCGTCGTTGAGGAGGTCGGTGGCGTTGTTGAGGAGGACGCCCGTCAGCGAGCCGTCGGGCCGGCGGACGAGCGTGCCGCCGACGGGGTCGGGCGTGTCGGGGCCGAGGCCGGCGGCCTCCAGCGCCCGCGCGTTCCCGAACGTCCCGAACCCACGGAGCCCCGTCAGGACGACGGGACGGTCGGGGAACAGCGCGTCGAGAAAGGCCCGGTCGGGGAGCGCGTCGGCCCACTCGCCCTCGTCCCAGCCCGTGCCCAGCACCCAGCCATCGTCGGAGGGTTCGGTGGCCGACCGGAGGCGGTCGGCCAGGTCCGCCTCGGTGAGGGCGCCGTCGAGGCGGATCTCGTCGGCCTTCTCGCCGATCTCCTGGAGGTGCCCGTGGCTCTCGATCAGGCCCGGCACGACGGTGGCCCCGTCGAGGTCGACGACGCGGGTGCCTGGGCCGGCCATCGCGAGGGCCTCGGCGTCCGCGCCGACGAAGGCGATCCGCTCGCCCGCGACGACGACGGCCGAGGCGTCCGGCGTCCACCGCTCGCCGTCGAACGGGGCGTCGGGCGCCGGGCGGCCCTCCGCGTCCGGGTCGCCCCAGGCGAGCGTGTAGACGCGAGCGTCGTGGAGGACGAGGCTGGGCGGGGCGGCCGAGCGGCAGCCGGCGCCGAGGAGGCACGCCGCGATGAGCGCGGTCCACCAGGGGGCACGGAGGAACATGGAGCCGAAGGCGAGGGACGGCGGAGGATAGGCGTGCCGGCCGGAGGCGACGCGTGTGAAGGCCGCGGTGGAGGCCCGGAGCGGGCCCGGCCGCCGGTACCTTCCGGCATGCGATACAGCGGCCACGAGTGGTTCCCCTGCCGGTACGCCTGGCTGCCCAAGGCCGTCCGCGCCCTCGCCGATGACGCCGGCGCGTTGCGCGACGAGGAGGGCGCCGTCGAGCGGCTCGGGATCGGCAAGAACATGGTCCGCGCGCTCGTCTTCTGGGCGACCGCGATGGGCGTCATCGAGTCGACCGACGAGGGCCACGCGGTCACGCCGTTTGGCGCGGCCGTCTTCGGCGACGGCGGCCTCGACCCGTACCTCGAGGACGTCCGCACGCTGTGGCTGCTCCACTGGCGCGTGGCGACGGCCGAGGACCCGCTCTTCGCGTGGGACTTCCTGCTCAACCGCTGGCACCGGCCCGAGATCGTCCGGAGCGTCGTCCTGCCCGAGTTCGTCCGCGAGGCCAACAGCGGCGCGCGGACCTACTCCGAGACGACGCTGAAGCAGCACTTCGACGTGTTCCTCCAGGTCTACACGCCGGTCTCGCGGACGCGGGCGGGCGCCGGCGAGGACCACCTCGACAGCCCGCTCGTCGAGCTCGGTCTGATCGAGACGGTCGGCGAACGGACGGTCGGGGCGAAGCGCGAGCCGGTCTACGCCTTCCGGCGCGAGCCCCGCCCGGAGATCCCGCCGGCCCTGTTCTCGTTCTGCCTCGCCGACTTCTGGCGCGCGCACCGGGCCGCCGAGCGGACGCTCACGTTCCGCGACGTGGCGACGGCGTCGGGCAGCCCCGGCCAGGTCCTCAAGCTCCCCGAGGCCGACGTCCGCGACCGCCTCGAGCGGATCGCCGGCGACACCGACGGGCTCTTCGGCTACCAGGAGTCGGCCGCGCTCGCGCAGGTCACGCGGCCGGCCTCGACCGACGTCGCCGACCCCGCCCTCGCCCTCGACCTCCTCCACGAGGTCTACGAACCCGCCCTCGTCGCGTGAGCGCCGCCGATCTCCTCGCCCCGCCCGCCCGCTTTCTGCGGACCGCCCACCTTGAGCGTGACGCCGGCCGGCCGGGCGCCCTTGACGGGTACGTCGTCACGCCGCACGTCCGCGATGTGGCCGCCCGCGTCGCCGCTGGGCTGCGTCCGGACGGGTCGGGCCGCGCGTGGCGGCTCACGGGCGACTACGGGACC
Source organism: Rubrivirga sp. (assembly GCA_012269805.1). GTDB lineage: Bacteria > Bacteroidota > Rhodothermia > Rhodothermales > Rubricoccaceae > Rubrivirga. Next base: position 11 of record JAAXJP010000490.1, on the reverse strand, counting down.
GGCAAGTCGTC
>JAAXJP010000681.1:658-14195 GCA_012269805.1 Rubrivirga sp. | reverse complement strand
CGGGATCGTCGGGGTGGAGGTGGCGGAGGAGCGCGCCCTCGTCGGCGTCGAAGAGCAACGCCGTCTCGGGCGCGTGGATGACGGTGTGGCCCAGGAACTCGTGCCGGAACTTCCCGGGCATGCTGATGAGCCGGACGACGACGCCCGCGAGGGCGCGGTGGAGGTCGTCGGGCCCCGACGGCCCGGCCGCCGGCGACGGCGCCTCGGCTGGCGGCGACGTGCTAGAAGGCGGCGATGCGAACGGATCGCCCCCAACCGGCGCGGCGAACGGGTCCGACGACGCGTCGCCGCCCTCGCCGAGGGGCGGGCCGAAGAGGTCGTCGAGGTCGCCGTCCCCGTCCACGTCGAGGGGCGGGCCGAAGAGGTCGTCGAGGTCTTCCTTCGGCGTGTCGGTCGGGACCTGCGGCGGCTCAGCCGATGGCGGCGCCGAGGCCGGCGGGGCCGGGCCGGGCTCGGCGAGGGCGGCGTCGGGGTCGACGAGCGGGAGGATCCCCCGGAGGTCGGCCTGGGGGCCGAGCGCGTCACGGAGCGCCATCTTGAGGGCGTCGGCGCGGTCGCGGTAGTCGACCTGCTGGAACGCCTGGCGGAGGCCGCCGAGCGCGGCGGCGACGGCCTCGGCCGGGTCGGCGAGGGGGTTGGCGAAGGCCGCGCCGAAGACGGTCCGGTCGAGGTCGTCGGCCACCATCACGTCCCGCTCGAGCGCGACGGTCACCTGAAACGGGCCAAGCTGGACCTGGTCGCCGTCGCGGACGGCGCGGGGCTCGGTCCCGACCCGCTCGCCGTTGAGGAACGTGTGGTTCTTGCTTCCGAGGTCGGCGATCCGCAGGACGTCGCCCTCGACGCGGAGCGCGGCGTGCTGCTTGCTCACGACGCGGTCGGGGTCGTCGAGCGGGAGGTCGCACGTCCCGGCCCGGCCGATCACGATCGTGTCCTGGTCCAGCACGTACGTCCGCGGCCCCCCCCCGCGCTCGGTGTGGACGACGATCAGCTTGACTCTCATGGGGCGGCGACGCGCGGCAACGGGACGGATCCGGACGCCTCGCCCTAGGCGAGGCCCGTCCCGTCCATGACCGCGTCGAACACGTCGTCGAGGGCCTGCGCGAGCGCGCCGGCCGTCGGGAAGCGCCGTGCCGGGTCGGTCTGGAGGGCCGTCCGGAGGACGGCCCCAACGTAACGCCCGAGCGGCACGCCGGACGGCGCCCGCGCGTCGTCCGGGAGTTCGATCGACGCGTCGGCCTCTCCGCCGGCCGCCCACGGGAGGTGCCGCCGCTGGCCCTCCAGCACCTCGCGGATCACGAGGCCGAGGGCGTACACGTCCGCCTCGCGCCCGACCTCGCCGCCGAGGATCTGCTCGGGCGCCGCGAACTCCGGCGTCAGGCCGAGCCTGCGGGCCGCCGCCTCGGGCGCCGGCTGGCGGAGGTCGCGGGCCAGGCCGAGGTCGAGCACGGCCACGGTCCCGTCGTTCCGGACGAGCAAGTGGTCCGGCTTGAGGTCCCCGTGGACCACGTCTTCGAGGTGGATCCCCTCGACGGTCTGGCACACCCGCCACAGGAGGAGCAGGCGCTCCCACGCGTTCCGGCTCTGGGCGTAGGCGCTCAGCCGTTGCCCCTCGATCCGCTCGAGGGCGATGTAGGGTCGGCCGTCGTCATGCGTGCCGGCATCGAGGAGGCGAGCGAGGCCGGGCGCGCGGAGCCGTCCGAGAAGGTCCGCCTCGTGCGCGAACAAGGCCTCGGTCGCGTCGCCAGGCCGCTTCGCCAGCTTGACGGCCGCGCGCTCCGTCCCCGCCGGCGCCGGGCGGGTCGCCTCGTAGACGGTGCTCAGCCCGCCCTGCCCGATCCGCTCCCCCAGTTCCCACGCGCCGACACGTTCGGGGGCCTCTGGGCCCACGGGGTCGGCGAGGCGGAGCGGACCGTCCATGAGCCGGTCGAAGAGGGCCTCCGCCTCTTGGGCCTCGTCGGCCTCGGTCGCCCCCTCGGCGACCGGAAGGGCTGCGGGCAGAGCCGCGTCGCTCCCCGCCCGGGCCGTGGGATGCGACGGCATGGCTCAGGCCTCGGCGAGGCCGATGTCGGCCGCGAGCTCGCGGTAGAGCCACACCCGGACCTCCCGCCAGCTCCGGGTGACCGTCGCCGGCGAGACGCCCAGCGTGGCCGCCGTCTCATCGACCGTCAGTCCGGCGAAGAACCGACACTCGACGACGCGGGCGCCGCGCTCGTCAACCTTCTCGAGGCGCTCGAGCGCCTCGCCGATCCCGGCGATCTCGGCGGCCTCGTCGTCGGTCACGACCACGACCGAGGTCTCGTCGAGCGAGAGCGGGCGCTGGCCGCCGCCGCGTTTCTGCGCGCACCGGGCCTCGGCGTACGTCAGGAGCACCTGGCGCATGGCCCGCGAGAGCGTCATCATAAAGTGCGACCGGCTCCGGAAGTCCATCGACGACTGGGCCAGCTTGAGGTACGCCTCGTGGACGAGTGCGGTCGTACACATCGACGGCGTCCCGAAATAGCGGAACCGGTGGGCGGCGGCCATCCGCCGGAGTTGCTCGTAGATCCGTACGCCGCGCTCGGGCGCGTCGTCGCGGTGGCCGAGCACGCCGAGCAGGAGGGCGACGTCGTCGTCGAGGGCCGCGTCGTCGACGCCGGCGTCGGAGGGCGCGTTGAGGGTCTCGAAGGGACCGGCCGTCGGGGCCGGAGGCGGGAGCGTGGCAGGCATGGAATGGAGGCCAGGGGGGCCGCGCGAGCCGGCGCGGCAGAGATCGGACGGCGATCGACGAGGCCGCGCGCCGCTGCAACTCCCGGGGCCGAATCGAACGCGGAGTCCAGGATAGGCGGGCGGGTCCGAACGGCAATGGGCCATCCGGCCCAAATCCGAGACGCCGCCTCACGCGTACTACCGCATTCCCCCCCCGCAGGGTGTCACCCCGGCCCTAACGCAATGAAACAGATCTACAATATGCCTAGCCCCCTCCTTTTCATCGCGTTAGCGGCCGTCACCCTGTCGGGCTGCGACCTGTCGGGCCGCGTCGAGACCGAGATCGAGGCGGCGCTGCCCGCTGCCCTCGGCCCGGCCGACCGCTACGACGCCGAGGTCGAGGGCCTGGCCCTCCGCGACGGCTCGGCCGAGACGGTCCGCGTCGTCGGCGAGCGGGTGGCGCGGCAGGACGCGCCCGTCATCGACCGGCTCGACGTCGAGCTCCGCGGCGTGACGTTCGACCGGTCGGAGCGGCGGCTCACGCGCGTCGACGGGGCGCGGGCGACGGCCCGGCTCCTCCCGGCCGACCTCGCGGCCTACCTCGGCACCCAGCGCGGCATCGCCGACGCCGACGTGAGATTCGAGGCGCCCGACCGGGCGACGATCGGCGTGCGGGGCGAGTTCGAGGGCCTCCGGGTCCCGGTCGGCGCCGAGGTCCGCGGGCGGCTGGCGGCGTCCGACGGGCGCGTCCACCTGGGCGTCGAGTCCGTCCGGGCGGCGGGGATCGGGCTGGGCGGCCCCATCGCCCGGCGCGTCGAGCAGGAGATCAACCCCGTCGTGGATCTGACGGACGAGGAGCTGGCGCTGCGGGTCACGGACGTCCGCGTCGAGGACGGCGCGCTCGTGGTCGAGGCCACCGGCGACCTCACGGGCCTCCGCCTCCGTGAGCGCTGAACCGTGCCGCCAGTCCGCGGAGGACATGCCACACGGTGAGCGCCGCCAGCACGGCCGTCCGCCCATCGCGGTCGCGGAGCGGGTTGAGCTCGACGACGTCGACTGACCGGACGTGCGGCGACCTCCCGCACGCCTCGGCCGCCGCCAGCCACACCGCCACCGCCAGCCCGCCGACGCCCGGCGCGCTCACGCCCGGCGCGGCGTCGACGGCGTCGAGGTCGAACGTCGCGAACGCCGGCCCGTCGAGCGCGGCCACCTCCGCCTCGGCGCGCGCGGCGTCGAGGTCGGGCGCCCAGACGACGCGGTCGGGCACGGCGGCGTGTGCCGCGGCGACGCGCCACGGCAGGAGCCCGGCGACGGTGTAGCCGGCGCAGAGGCCGGACGGGTGGTCGAGCATCTGCCGGAACGGCGATCCGGAATGCGCCGCCCCGTCCCTCAGCGGCCGCACGTCGGCGTGGGCGTCCCAGTTGAGCGCGCGCACCGGCTGGCCCGCCGCGACGTAGCCGAGAAAGTGGCCGAACGCCGTCTCGTGCCCTCCGCCGAGGATGATCGGCACGACGCCGGCTGCCAGCAGCTCGCCCGCGCGCTCCCCGAGGCGGGCCTGGTCGGCCTCGACGTCGCCGGTCACCTCCACGTCGCCGAGGTCCGCCGTCCGCTCCAAGAGGGAGATGAACGGGTCGGGGTGGCGGGCGTCGGGCGTCATCTTGACGAGCGCCTCGCGGGTCGCCGCCGGTCCTCCTGCGGCGCCGGGCCGCCCGCCGTTGCGCCGGACGCCCTCGTCGGACGGGAAGCCGAGAAGGGCGACGAGGGTGTCGCTCGCGAGCGCCGAACCGCGCAGCCAGTCGCCGAGGCGGGGGTCGTCGGTCATGGCGACCACTCCCAGACGGTCCGCCCCCCGATCACGGTCCGCACGGCGGGCTCCGCGCGCCAACCGGCAAGCCACGTCGCCAGCGACGGCGCGTCGACCACGGCGAGATCGGCCGGAGACCCCGGCACGAGCGAGCCCGTGCCGTCGTCCAGGCGGAGCGCGCGGGCGGCCTCGACGGTCGCCCCGCGGAGGGCCTCGGCGGGCGTCATCCGCTGGCGCGTGCAGGCGAGCCAGAGCGCGAGGCCGAGGCTGTTCGACGGCGCCGAGCCCGGGTTGAGGTCGGTCGCCACCGCGACGCGGACGCCAGCGTCGAGGAGCCGCCGCGCCGGAATCGGCTCCTGCCCCAGCACCAGCGTCGCGATCGGCAGGCTGACGGCGACCACGCCTGCCTCGGCGAGCTTGTGGATGCCCTCGGCCGAGACGCACTCCAAATGGTCCGCCGACGCCGCGCCGACCTCGGCCGCGAGGGCCGCGCCGCTCGTGTCCGTGAGTTGGTCGGCGTGGAGCTTGGCGCCGAGCCCGTGCCGCGCGGCGGCGGCGAAGATCGACCGGGCCTCCTCCGCGGTAAACGCGCTGTCCTCCACGAACACGTCGACGAACGCGGCCAGCCCGTCGGCGGCGACGACCGGGATCATCTCGTCACAGATCAGCCGGACGTAGGCATCACGGTCGTCGGCGAACTCGGGCGGGACGATGTGGGCCGCGAGCAGCGTCGGGACGATGCGGGCGGGCCCGGCCGCGCCGAGGTCGCGGTAGATCCGGAGGACGCGGAGCTCGTCGTCCAGCGTCAGCCCGTAGCCGGTCTTGGCCTCGACGGTCGTCACGCCCTGGCGGAGCATCGCGCCGAGGCGGGCCCGGGCCCCCTCCGCTAGGTCATGGTCGCTCGCGGCGCGCGTGGCGCGAACCGACAGCTGGATCCCGCCGCCACGTCTCGCGATGTCGAGGTACGACGTGCCCTCCAGCCGCTCGACGAACTCGTCGGCGCGGTCGCCGGCGTGGACGAGGTGCGTATGGCAGTCCACGAGCCCCGGCACCACGAGCCGCCCGCCGGCCGACCGGCGCTCCGCCTCGGCGAACCGCTCGGGAAGGTCCGCGGCGGGGCCAGCCCAGACGATCCGCCCCGCGTCCCAGACGAGCGCGGCGGCGTCGATGAGGCCAGCGTCCGCGCCATCGGGCGGGCACGTGGCGAGTTGAGCGATGTCGTCGAGAACAGTCACGGATCGGGGCAGGGGACGGTCGTGTCGGGGTTGACGGCGAGGACCTCCAGCGCGACGGCCTCGCGGGCGGAGAACTCCGCGACGTACGGCCCGAGGTGGCCGAACACCTCGCCGCGGCGGACGTCGCCGGAGAGCGTGGCGCCGTAGACCACCCGGAGGCCGCGCCCCTCGTCCCCCGTCGTGCGAGACGCCTGGAGGCCGACCATCCGGTCGGCTAAGGCCGGGCTCGGCGTGAGCCACCACGTCTCGCCCGACCCGTCGCAGAGCCGGAAGGCGGACCTTTCGAAGCCGACCTCGACGATTCCGCGGTACGTCCCCGCGGCCTCCGCCCGCGCGAGGAGATGCCCCGCGTCGACGCACGGCCGGGCGCCGCCCTCGACCGCCTCGCCCACGACGCGGATCCGGTCGCCCGGCACCAACTCAGTGATGAGCCCGAGGCCGGCCGCCTCGCACAGGTTCATGCGGGCGGCGACGTAGACGGTCTGCCGCCGGCCGCCGTCGGTCTCGACCTCGATGCGCGCGTCGCCGTCGGCCGCCATCGGGCGTCGGTCGACCGAACGCACGGTGCCCACCAGACGGGCGGCACCGGGAGGCGGGGCGTCGGAGTCGGCCGGGCGCGCGGGGCCGTCGCCCGGAGGATCAGACGCCGGCGACGCGCAGCCGACGACGAGCACGAGCGCGAAGAGGCGAGTCATGAGCCGATCGGTGGGGCGGGGTAAACTCGTGCGTTTCCCCCTCCGCCATGTCCGACCGCCGCGTCCCCATCGCCGCCATCCTGCTCGAAGCCGCGTTCGTCGTGCTCGGCGTGTTCCTCGCGCTCGTGGCGAACGACTGGCGGAGCGAGCGCGACGCGCAGGACCGGGCCGCCCGCGCCCGCGTCGGGCTGATCGACGAGGCTCGGCACAACCGCGAGGCGTTCCGCGAGGCGCTCGCGTACCACTCGGCCGTGCTCGACTCGCTCGGGTCCCGGGCGCAGCGGGGCGCGCCGCCGCCGACGCCGGCCCTGTTCACACGTGGGTTTGTCGATCCCGCGACCGCGCGGTCGACGGCGTGGGACGCGGCGACGGCCACCGACGCGCTCGCGGCGATGGACTACGACGAGGTCCTGACCTTCTCCGAGCTCTACGCCGCCCAGCAGCGGTACGGGCTCGTGGTCGAGGGGGCCGGCGGGGTGATCTACCAGGCCCTGTTCGACGTCGGCGCGCAGGGCGTCGCGGCCAACGCGGGCAACCTGGCCAGCATGATCGGCTCGTTCCGGTACCTCGAGGCTGAGATGGTCGAGCGGTACGACGCCGCGCTCGACGCCCTCGGCGCCTCGGCGGAGTCGACCGCGGCGGAGTAGCCGCGTCACGGGAGCCGCCCTACCTCCGCCTCGGCCGCCTCGGCGATGGTCCCGAGGCGGACGAGGCCGGCGGCGGCCTCGAGGTCGGGCTCGAACGGCGCGTCGTCGGTGCGGAACGGGACGGCCGCGCGGATCGCGGCGTGCGCCGCCTCGACGCCGCGCCCGGCCTGGAGCGGGCGTCTCAGGTCGAGGGCCTGCGCCGCGCACAGCGCCTCGACGGCGAGCACGCGCTCGGCGTTCTCGACGATCCGGAGCGCCTTCCGCGCGCCCCACGCCCCCATCGACACGTGGTCTTCTTGGCCTCGAGACGAGGGAATCGAATCCACCGACGCCGGGTGCGCCAGCGTCTTGTTCTCGCTGACGAGCGACGCCGCCGCGTACTGCGGGATCATGAACCCGGACTGGAGGCCCGACCGCTCGACCAGGAACGGCGGGAGGCCGTCGCCGCCGTCGACCAGGAGGTACGTCCGGCGCTCCGAGATCGAGGCCCACTCCGCGACCGCCACGGCGGCCGTGTCCATCGCGAGAGCCAACGGCTGCCCGTGGAAGTTGCCGGCGGACACGACGTCGGGAAGGCCCCCCACGTCGAACACGAGCGGGTTGTCGGTGACGGCGTTCAACTCGCGCTCGACGACGCCGGCGACGTAGGCGAGCGCGTCTCGGCTGGCGCCGTGGACCTGCGGCACGCAGCGGATCGAGTACGGGTCCTGGACGCGGTCGCAGTCGGCGTGGCTGGGCAAAATCTCGGACCCCTCGAGGAGCCGCCGCACGGCCGCGGCCGAGTCGGCGTGGCCGGGGTGCCGCCGGACCTCGGCGACGCGCGCGTCGAACGGCCGCGCCGAGCCGAACCGGGCCTCCAGCGTCATGGCCGCGACCACGTCGGCCGTCGTCGCGAGACGGCGCGCGCGCGTCACGACCTCGACGGCGTGGGCCAGCATGAACTGCGTCCCGTTGATGAGCGCGAGCCCGTCCTTGGCGCCGAGCGCGACCGGCTCCACGCCCGCCTCGGCGAGCGCGCGGGACGCCTCGACCGGACCGTCCTCCCCCCAGACGTTCCCCTCGCCGAGGAGGGGGAGCGCGAGGTGCGAGAGGGGCGCGAGGTCGCCCGAGGCGCCCAGGCTCCCCTGCTCCGGCACGACCGGGATCAGGTCGTGCTCCAAGAGATCCAGCAGCCCGCGCACGACGGCCGGCGACGCGCCCGAGTGGCCGAGCCCGAGCGCGTGGGCCTTGAGCGCGACCATCCGCCGGGTGATCGCCTTCGGCACCGGCGCCCCGACGCCGCACGCGTGCGACCGCAGCAGGTTGACCTGGAGTTGCGCCGTGTCGTCGCGCCCGATCCGCTCCGACTTCAGCGCGCCGAAGCCCGTGTTGAGGCCGTAGTGCGGCTGACCGTCGGCGAGGGCGGCCTCGACGAGCGCGCGGCTCCGCGCCACGCGCCCGTCCGGCTGACGGAGGTCGCCGTCGAGGGTGGCGAGCGACGCGTCGAGGTCGGCGTCGAGCGAGTCGAGGCGTAGGGTGGGGAGCGTGTCGGTCATCAGATTGGTCGTCGGTCGTCAGAAGACGTGTCCACCTCGGCGTCGAGGCGAGCGGGGTCGGGCGTCACCCCTGCACCGAGGGCAGGTCCACACCGCGCTCGGCGGCGGTCTCGATGGCCGTTCCGTATCCCGCGTCGGCGTGGCGCATAACGCCGGTGCCCGGGTCGGCCGTGAGGACGCGCTGGAGGCGCCGGCCGCCGGCCTCGGTCCCGTCGGCGACGCACACCATCCCGCTGTGCATCGAGTACCCGATCCCGACGCCGCCGCCGTGGTGGAGGCTCACCCACGACGCCCCGCACGCCGTGTTGAGCAGGGCGTTGAGGAGCGGCCAGTCGCCGATCGCGTCGGAGCCGTCCTTCATCCCCTCCGTCTCGCGGTTCGGCGAGGCGACCGAGCCCGTGTCGAGGTGGTCGCGCCCGATGACGAGCGGCGCGCTCACCTTGCCGGTCTCCACGAGCCAGTTGAACCGCTCGCCGGCCTCGGCGCGCTCGCCGTACTCGAGCCAGCAGATCCGCGCCGGGAGGCCCTGGAAGTGGACCTTTTCGCGGGCCATCGTGATCCACCGACGGAGGTGCTCCTTCTCGGGGAAGAGGTCCAGGATCGCGTCGTCCGTGACGGCGATGTCTGCCGGGTCGCCCGAGAGCGCGGCCCAGCGGAACGGGCCGGAGCCCTTGCAGAATAGCGGCCGGACGTACTCGGGCACGAAGCCCGGGATCTCGAACGCGTCGGCGCGCCCGCGGTGGTCGGCGACCTGCCCGCGGAGGTTGTTGCCGTAGTCGAAGGCGACGGCGCCGGCCCGCTGGAGCGCGAGGAGCGCGTCGACGTGGGCCTCCATGCTGTCGAGCACGGCGTCCTCGTAGGCCGGCGGTTCGGCCCCGCGGAAGCGGTCGGCCTGGTCGAGGTCGTAGCCCGCCGGGATGTAGCCGACGCGGAGGTCGTGGGCCGACGTCTGGTCCGTGACCACGTCCACCGTGGTACCGCGGCGGACCAACTCGGGCAGCACCTCGGCGGCGTTGCCGACGAGCCCGACCGACAAGGCCTCGCCCCGCGCTCTGGCGCCCTCGACCCACTCCAGCGCCTCATCGAGGTCGTGGGAGACGCGGTCGCAGTAGCCCTGCTCCACGCGCCGCCGGATCCGCGCCTCGTCCACGTCGACCCCGAGGAAGGCCGCGCCGTTCATGGTCGCGGCGAGCGGCTGGGCGCCGCCCATCCCGCCGAGGCCGGCCGTCACGACGAGCCGGCCGCTCAGGTCGCCGCCGAAGTGCTGCCGGGCGCAGGCCGCGAACGTCTCGAACGTGCCCTGGAGGATCCCCTGCGTGCCGATGTAGATCCACGAGCCGGCCGTCATCTGGCCGTACATCGTCAGGCCCTCGGCCTCGAGCTGGCGGAACCTCTCCCACGTCGCCCAGCGCGGGACGACCCACGAGTTGGCGATCAGCACGCGCGGCGCCTCGTCGTGCGTCCGGAACACGCCGACGGGCTTGCCGGACTGGACGAGCAGCGTCTCGTCGTTCTCGAGTCGCTGGAGCGTGGCGACGATCCGATGGTAGGCCTCCCAGTCGCGGGCGGCCTTCCCGGAGCCGCCGTAGACGACGAGGCCCTCGGGTTGCTCGGCGACCTCGGGGTCGAGGTTGTTCATGAGCATCCGCATCGCGGCCTCCTGGTGCCAGCCGCGGCAGCTCAGCGTGCTCCCACGCGGCGCGCGGACGGTCGGGGCGAGGGACTCGGTCATGGCGATCGTGGCGGATTCCCACTCAGGGTAGGGCGAGCGCCCGACGGGCCGACAGAGACAATCGACGGTTCTGGACCCGATTCGCCGTCGATCCGTCGGAGACTCCTTCCCCTCCGGCCCCGTCCCTCCGCCATGGACCCCATCGACCATCGGATCCTCGACGAGCTCCAGCGCGACGCGCGGCTCACCTTCGCCGAGCTCGGGCGCCGCGTGGGCCTCTCGCCGCCGGCCGTCTCCGAGCGCGTGGCCCGCCTTGAGAGCGACGGCGTGATCACGGGCTACCACGCCGCGCTCGCCCCCGCCCGCCTCGGGCGGCCCGTCCAGGCCGTGCTCCACCTCCAAGTCGACCGCGCGCGCTACGGCCGCACCCTCGAGAAGGTCCAAGAGCTCGACGAGGTCCTCACCTGCTACCGGACGACCGGCAGCTCGTCGCTCCTCATGGTCGTAGCGGTGGCCTCGATGGAGGCCCTCGAGATGCTCATCGACAAGCTCCTCCCGCTCGGCGAGCCCGTGACGCAGATGATCCTCTCGACGCCGATCGCGCGGCGGCCCGTGGCGCCCACGAGCCGCCCGTGACGTCGGACCTCGAGTTGGAACGCCATGCACAAAGGAGATGCATGACCCGATTGGGCTCCTCTACCTTGGCCGTCCCATCTGCTCGACTCCCCTTCAAATGCCGTACGACGTCACGATCCTGCCCGACGCCCGAACCGGGCTCGTCGTCGGCACGGGGGACCTCACCGGTACCGACCTGGCGCAGGCGTGCGGGGTGATGGCCCGCGACGCGCAGTGGGAGAACGGCTTCGATGAGGTCTGGGACCTGACCGCCGCCGCCCAGATCGACATCACGCCGGAAGAGCTCGACCGGCTCGTCGACGTCGCCCACGAGCACGCCGACGCGATCGGCGAGAACCGTGTCGCGTTCGTTTCGACGCGCGACGCGATCGCCGTGCTGGTCCGCCTGTTCGAGCGGCGGACGGCCGACCTCCACCGGACGTACCAGGTCGTCCGCACGCGCGCCGAGGCCGCCGACTGGCTCGGCGTCGCGCTTCCCGGCGTCGGCGGCTGACCCCGCCTCGACGCCGAGGCGGAGGGAGCCGGCGGGCTAGCCGGTCGACTGCATCGCCGCGGCGATGGCGTTGACCGACAGGAGGAGCGCGCGGCGGAGCGCGTCGTCGCCCTCGGCGCCGGCGCGCCAGCGGCGCATGAGGTCGAGCTGGACGAGGTTCAGGACGTCGGTCGCCGGGTTCCGGTAGCGGATGGTGGCCGCGATGGCGCGCGCCGGGTCGAGCAGCTCGTCGCGGCGGACGACGCGGAGGAGCGCGGCCTCGGCGCGCGAGAACTCGGTCTCGACGGCCTCGAACGGCGCGCGGCTCGCGCCGGAGGCCTCCGCCAGCCGGCTGTACCGGCGGCCGACGACGAGCCGGGCCCGGGCCATCTCGCGGAGCGCGTTGCCGGTGATGGCCTGGAAAAAGGGCCACTCGTCCTGAAGCTGGCGGAGCAGCGCGAGGTCGTCGCCGGTGATGGCCTCCGCGAGGGCCGAGCCCACGCCGTACCAGCCGGGCGCCGTGAACCGCGGCTGCGTCCACGAGAAGACCCACGGGATCGCCCTCAGCCCGTCGAAGTCGAGCTCGCCGACGCCCTTCCGCGAGATCGGCCGGGAGGCGATCGAGAGCCCGGCGATGTGGGCGATGGGCGTCGCGCTCGCGTACCACGGCCAGAAGTCGTCGGCGTCGATGAGGGCGCGGTAGGCGTCCATCGAGCGGTCGGCGAGCCGCTCCATGAGCGCGTGGGCGTCGTCGGACGGCGCGGCGGCCGTCCCCGCCTCGACGTCGAGGCGGGCGTGCTCGGCGTCCGCGAGGGCGCCGAGCTGGGCGTGGACGATCTGCTCGAGGTGCCGCCGCGCGATGCCCGGGAGGGCATAGCGGAACGAGATGACCTCGCCCTGCTCGGTGAACCGGATCCGCCCGGTCTGCGCGACCGGCGGCATGGCGCGAATCGCCTGCCCCGCGCGCCCGCCCCCGCGGCCGACGGTCCCGCCGCGGCCGTGGAAGTAGCGGAGCTCGACGCCGTGCCGGCGGCACGTCTCAGCGATGGCGCCCTGCGCCTTGTGGAGCGACCAGTTGGCCTGCCAGTAGCCACCGTCTTTGTTCGAGTCGGAGTAGCCGAGCATGACCTCCTGCATCCCGTCGCGGGCCTCCAGGTGCTTCGCGTAGACCTCGTTCTCGAAGAGGGCCGTCAGGAGCGCCGGCCCGGCCTCGAGGTCTGCGATGGTCTCGAGGAGCGGGGCCACGTCGAGCGGGCTCTCGACGCGCCCGTCCTGCATCCGCCACAGCCCGACCTCCTTGGCCAGGAGCAGCACCTCCAGCACGTCGCTCACGGCGTCGGTCATGGAGATGATGTAGTTGCCGATCGACTCGGGCTCGGCCTCGAGCGCGGCCTTCGCCACGCGGAGCGGCGCGAGCACGCGGTCGGTGTCCTCGGAGACCTCGCCGCCGAGGCGGATGAACGGCCGCGGGTTGTTGAGCTCGCGCGTGAGGAGCGCCAGCCGCTCCGCCTCCCCGAGGCCGGCGTAGTCGGCCTCGACGTCGGCGCGGGCGAGGAGGTCGGCGACGGCGGCCTCGTGGAGGCGGGAGTGCTGGCGGAGGTCGAGCGCGGCGAGGTGGAACCCGAACGTGGCCGCGCGGACGCGGGCGTCGGCGAGCGGGCCGGCGTCGGCGAGGTGCGGGAGGCCGGCCGTGCGGAGCGCCTCGGCGATGAGGTCGAGGTCGGAGCGGAAGGCGGCGGCGTCGTAGTCGGGCGCCGGGCCGGGCTGGCGCGCCCGCCCCGAGTCGCCGTTGGGGAGGGTCTCGATGAGCCGGTCCAGCTTGTGCGCCATCTGCATGAGCTTGAGGCGGACCGGCTCGCGCGCGTTCTGGCGCCAGCGGCGCTCCGGGAGCGGCGCCGCCTCGCGGTCGGCCTCGATGGCCAGGCGGAGCGCGTCGCCGAGGTCGACCTGCTGGTCGCTCACCGAGAGGACCACGCGGAGCCCTTCGAGCGCGCGGCGGTGGAGCCGGAGCGCGTCCTCGCGGTGCGCGCGGAGCGTCCACTCCGTGACCTCGGCCGTCACGTTCGGGTTGCCGTCGCGGTCGCCGCCGATCCACGAGCGGTACTTGAGGAACGCCGCCGTTTCGCCGGCCTCCTCACCGTAGGCCTCGCGGAAGG